>NZ_JBFRJM010000033.1:0-1588 GCF_041468865.1 Vibrio sp. 10N.286.52.C3
TCTTCAAGCTGATTTGATCATATATGGACACTTCCTATTGGCAAGTAGTAAATCTGAAAGTTTTAGGTAAAAGATTGCAGACATATATCCGAGTTCAAGGACTCTTAATGATTTCCGCTGAGCATGCTCTTATCAACAACACGAACTTGAAAGTCCTAAGATCAAATCAGAGTTCCATACTCACGGTCTTACCTGTTTTCTCATTTCCACTTCATGCGCAATTTTAGATAGATAGTAATTCAGGATTATAGTGTTGCTGATTAGCCAATAAAGCCCATGCAATTCGAGCATTCCGATTAGCTAGTGCGACTATTGCAACATTCTTGTGTTTTCGTTTCAGTAAGTCATTCAACCAGCGGTGAGTATAAGTGGTTGGCTGTTGCTTTAAGTGCCCAAGAACAGCTCTTGCACCATGCTCTAGTAGTCTTCGTAAATAGCCATCCCCCCGCTTGCTTATACCAAGCAATACTTGTTTGCCACCCGTTGAAAACTGCTTAGGTACAAGTCCAATCCATGCAGATACCTGCCGTCCATTATTAAAAGATGCGGGGTCACCTATACTTGCAACAAGTGCGGTGGCAGTTATAGGGCCAATTCCAGGGATCTCTGCGATTCTTTTAGAATCAACATTCGTACTGTGCCATTGTTCAATTTCTTTTGTTAACGCACTAATTCGTGAAGAAAGCTCATCAATTAGTTCTTTTAAATGAGTAACCACGCAGCGAATCGGTGGCGTCAAATTATTTTCAGCATCCTCTAAAACCAGAGGGAGCTGCTTGTTAAGTGATGCACTTCCTTTAGGAAAGACAAGACCAAACTCAGCCAGCAACCCACGTAATTGATTAGTTTGGCCAGTTTTCATTGAAACTAACCTTTCTCTAGCTTTGTGAACAGAAAGGATTGATTGCTGTTCAATCGATTTTATAGGTACGAAACGCATGTTAGGGCGAGTTACCGCTTCACAGATTGCTTCAGCATCAGCGGTATCGTTCTTATTTGATTTCACATAGGGCTTAACAAACTGCGGAGGCATAAGTTTAACGTCATGACCAAATTGCTTGAATACTCTTGCCCAATAATGAGCACTGGAGCAAGCTTCCATACCAACAAGACAAGGAGGCATATTGGTCAACGTTTCGGACAACTTCTTTCTGCTGATATTTTTCTTCAAAAGAACTTTGCCTGATGAATCTACTCCGTGAAGAGCAAAAGAAGATTTAGCTAAGTCGATACCTAAAGTTGCAATGGTCATGGTCTCTTCCTCATTTATGTTACCGACTATAAGTTTAGACGGTGGGTGGAAGTGTCCATATCATTAACAACGCCGCCGTAAGCCAGTAAAACAACGGTAGGTAGGTTGTCGTTCTTGAAGTGGAAACACTTAATTGAAATTGATTTCGAAAATCATCTACTTTTGCCGGTTTAAGATAAATCTATTTAAACCAATCACTTAAGGTGTAAATTGCACTTCAAACACTATGCGAACAGTTAAAGTGATGATTTGATCCATCAAATGGGATTACATAATAAAACCTTTTGTTCTTAATATTCGGTTCGAAGCAACGAGATGCTTTATTTATTTTGAATA
>NZ_JBFRJM010000034.1:0-43178 GCF_041468865.1 Vibrio sp. 10N.286.52.C3
TCCAATTAGGAAACAAAGCCCCAAGGTACTGCAAACGAATATCTAACATTCTTACACCAGCAAAACCAGATAGTGGAATCTTTTGATTTTTTTGAGATGGGGCATGCAGAATCTGCTGTGCTTATGGTGCCAGAACGATCTATATCGCCAATTATTGTGCGCAGCCTGATTCAAGCTGCACGTGAACAGCGTCGGGTGGATATTGATTATGTCTCGCTTTCCACTCCAAAAATCGTCGGACGTAATATTGTCCCTCATACGATTGTGAATGATGGTATCCGCTGGCATGTACGGGCTTACTGTGAGCACCGTAGCGAGTATCGAGATTTTGTACTCAGCCGATTTCGCAACGTACCTGATCTGCTTGACAGATCGAACTATGGTCGCGATCGGGATACCGACTGGAACGAAATGGCAGAGATAAAGGTCATCCCTAACCCTTATTTAGAGCCGGCACAGCAAAAAATTATTGCGGAGGACTATGGCATGAACGACGGACACCTGGCTATCAAATCACGAAACGCACTAGTGAAGTACATTGTTCAAAGACTCAATATATGTCTAGATGAAAATCAACTTTGTGAGAGTCCGAAAGCATTTCAGCTTACTGTAAAGGATCGTGAGGCTATTCGACCTCATATGATTAATAGTGTTATTGCATAGGCGTTTTGTCTAGGGTAGTCCAGTTCATAAGCAAAGGTTCGAGGTCGTTGACTTCACAACCAAGTCTACTAGTCACAAACTTAATTAAGTGAGTATCAAGGTGATCTCAGGTCGCTTGACAGGTAAGTCACAATCTTAATCACAGATTTCCATGAAATTTGCTGTTTGGAATCAGTCCTTGTGGTCACAAACTTAATTATAAGACGACACCAGCTAACCAACAATCCACATATAGACTTTCTATTATCGTTGTTGAATATCTAAGTTTTGGTTCTATTTGTAACGCCAGTAATAAACTTATCTACTTCCGCATAGAACTTGGCCGGATCGTTTTGCACCCAGTGGTTTGCGCCCTCAAATGAAACGTTGTCTAACGTACTAATAAACTCTTTCGCACGCTCACAACCCTCTAGGCTGTCAGCACCCCAAAAATATACTTTAGGTATGGATAAGTTTTCGAAAATTTGTCCCCAGCCAACCACGCCACGGATATCTTGAGTCGCATGTTGTCCGTAGATTTCACTGGCGGTTTGACCAAGAACCTCTGGCTCACATCTTCTAACTGACGAAAGATACTTAACACCTGCTCCGTGTCCCCAAGCCATGGGAAAACGTTTTGAGAAACCTTCTCCTTTCACCCAGTTCGCAAACTCGTCAGTGCTTAGTTCAGAATATGTATCTGCAATAATCTGGGATAGGATGATGCTTTCTTCGTGCAGTCCGCCTTCAGCATTAATGAAACCACGCACGATGCCTCTCGTGTCGTATTCACAAATCAACGTCGATGTATCGCCTCCCCAAGAGTGCCCAAGTAGAAAGCAACCATGGATGCTCAATAAGTCGAGTGCTTTCAATATTCGATTTGCTTGAGTTTCTGTTGAGTGGGATATATTCGAAGCAGGAGAATAGCCATAACCACACAGGTCGAACATGACTAAGTTGTAATTCGGTAGCCAGTCAAACACATCGGCAAAACATAAATGCGACTCACCCAACCCATGAATCAACACCAGTGTTTCCTGAGACTCTTTGATATCAGTCGACAAGCAATAAAGCTGATCACCATCGATCTCTAACCACTTTTCTATCAACACATTATCCTCACACTTCTAATCGCAGACTTTGGATTTATCTTAACGAATCCAACACGATAAGAAAGGTTAATTTGGTTAAGTTTTATAAACTTATTGACCTTACTGTAAGGGGAAGGTTTAAGGTCAACTCACGAGCTCAATATAACTAGGAAACGATTATGGGATGTTGCAATAAAGCGCCAAAAGGTGGAGCCCCTCTTGGCTTACTTTTAAAAGTCACGCTTGGAATTGGGTTATTTGTGTTTCTGCTGGCATTGTGGCAATAGGAGAGTTATCCAGCACTAGATTTGAAGCTAAGACGTGGCGGTATATATCAGAGCAACTTGAACTCAATAAATCCAATGCTTGACCCTATACGGTAAGGTGTTTATATTGTCGCCCGCCCAACGGGGCACATCCTAAAATACACACCGGCCATCCTGCCATCATTCGTGTATTTATATTGGTGTTGTGAACTTCCATGCTAACGAAACTTCGTCCTTTTACTCGTGAATCGGGTGCACTTATGCATCTTTCGGTTCCAATCATTTTGACTCAAATAGCGACCCAAGCGATGGGATTTGTCGATACGACAATGGCTGGCCAAGTAAGCCCTGCCGACCTCGCCGCAATTGCACTCGGCACTAGCCTTTGGATTCCTGTATTGCTGCTACTGCGTGGCGTGATTATGGCGCTAACGCCTGTTGTCGCTTACCACCGTGGCGCACGTGACTTTCAAAGTATCTCTGTTGAATTCTTCCAAATGGTTTGGTTGGCATTAATTGCTAGCGTATTACTCATCGCTTACTTGGTGAGTGCGAAACCGATCTTAGAATGGATTGGGGTTGCCGCTGAGATCATCCCTATCGGCAGTGACTATGCGTTTGCCTTAGCCTTTGGTGTGCCGGGGATTGCCCTGTTCTACACCTTGAATGGTTTCTGTGAAGGTATGAACAACACCAAAGTACCAATGATCATTTCTGTGGTTGGTTTATTGGTGAATATTCCGGTCAACTACGTGCTTATCTACGGTAAATTTGGGTTCCCTGAAATGGGTGCTGTTGGCTGTGGCTGGGCAACGAGCTTAGTGTATTGGCTAATGTCGGGAATGCTGTATTCCTACATTAAAGGCCATCATCATTACAAAACCATCATCAGCTTTGCAGACGCTAAGCCAAAAGCAAA
Source organism: Vibrio sp. 10N.286.52.C3 (assembly GCF_041468865.1). Lineage (NCBI taxonomy): Bacteria > Pseudomonadati > Pseudomonadota > Gammaproteobacteria > Vibrionales > Vibrionaceae > Vibrio > Vibrio sp. 10N.286.52.C3. Next base: position 2,922 of record NZ_JBFRJM010000034.1, read on the forward strand.
AGAGATGCTTCATCTTTTAAGGTTAGGTTTACCTATCGGGATGAACATTGCAGTGTGTGGCAGTATCTTTGCGGTAATCGCACTGATGATTGGTCGTATTGGCGCTGAGAACGTAGCAGCCGCGCAAATCGCTCTCAATATATCGAGCCTAACTTATGTGATCCCGATGAGTATCTCGTTTGGCATTACGATTCGTGTTGGACACGCTTTGGGTGAAAAAGATGAACTTGGCGCGATTGAGCGCAGTAAAGTCGGTATTTTGGTGGCAGCATTAATCTCGTTGCTTTCGGTAGCGATGTTCCTACTGTTCCCTGAATTAATCATTAGGCTTTACACCACTGACCCAGTAATCAGTGCAACAGCGGCAGTGTTATTGACCTTTACCGCTATGTACCAATTCAGTGATGCATTGCAAACCTCTGCTAACGGCGCACTGCGTGGTTATAAAGATACTAAGATCCCGATGATCTTAGCTATCGCTTCATACTGGGGCTTAGCGTTACCACTGGGTATGGTGTTGGGCTTAACAGACCACATTGTTCCAGCAATGGGTGAAGAAGGCTTTTGGATTGGTATTCTAACGGGCTTGAGTGTGTCAGCCGCTCTGATGCTACTTCGCTTACGTTACGTGATTAAGAAGCGTGACTTGCCACCAGCAAGTACTCCATTGTTAAACTAAGATAGACCTATAAGCTAATACAAAAAAGCGCGTTATTGCTACTCGGCAATAACGCGCTTTTTTATTAAATTTCTATAAACCAGATAATGTCCTTGGTTTAACACTCATCGTTCATTACCCGAACTGTACACTCACAACCATCTACTGGACATGTGTCTCCACTTGTCCTGCCGCCAAAAGAGTCATAAAGAACATAACAACCTGAAGGTAAGGCATCATCAGTTATGTTATTGCTGTTAAGGTCAGCTTGACTAAATGGCTGAGTATATCCCACTACCGTGTGTCTGTTACCTAATTCAGAGATGATGCTGTCATCATCCGAAAAAGTTAGGAAATCGAGCATATTTAACGCATCTCCTGATTCACCTTCACTTTCAGGACAAAGTGTGCCCCAGTCGACTTCAACTCTACCGATACCAAAATCGATTACGTAGTTGCTCTGATCACCTGGGTTTGTTGCGTCAGGATCAAGCCCTGCGATAATAGCTTTAGAAGTCACTTGCGTGATCACGCCTTCCATCGCACCCGCAACACCTTCAAGTACCGCTTCTCTCGCTGATTCCTGAATACCAAGGAATCTTGGAGCAGCCGTTACCGCTAATACTCCGAGTATCACGATCACGATGATTAATTCCATTAAAGTAAATCCGTTTTTCTTCATGACATCCGCATCTTTTGATAACTTAAATATTCAATAACCCAATGAATTACCTATAACTATACACCTCAAATAGGACTCATAACACTCCACGGCTATCGCTTTTTATAACGCTGGTTGTGGTATTTGTTCCCTTTAGAGGCTGAAAAGATAACTGGAAGCGTTATCACATAAGGTGTCAGCGGGTTTAAATTCGATCAAATGCGTGGTGCAACTGAAAGTATCGATGGAAGAAGGTTTAATTGATTTATTTGAACTGAGGCTCGCTGCGTATAATCAAAGTTAGACCATTTTTGAGTCGCCCTTTGTGTTTCTACACTTAAGAAAGCAAGAAATGAAATAGAATCCATAAAAAAGCGCGTTATTGCCATTTGGTAATAACGCGCATCTATAATCGTTGTACGACTATCGCAACATTAGTTCACTGCTTTCACGTAAGGAAGCACTCGGAATCCATCACGTACTTTTTGGCTTGGAATGTAATGACGGAAAGCTAAGTTAAACACACCAGAATCGTTTTCTGTTTTGATGTTGTTTACTGCATCATCACCACAACCAAAGCTTACGGTGTAAGTGCCGTCTGCATTTTTCTCAGCCGTGTTTGAGCTTACGTTCGCCACTTCACCAAACATGAAACCTTGCTTGTTGTAGACCGTTACCGACCAAAACGCTTGGTTCTTAGGATCATCAAAGGTTGCCTGATGACAAGTGTCTGCTGGGAAGTTGCCAGAGACTTCGTAAATATTGTCATCTAACTGCGCGCCACCCCAACCGATAGCCGCACCCACTGCGTACTTCTCTTTGGTAAACATCTCTTTTGAAGCATCTTCAGGGCTGGTAAACATACCAAACGTCGCCTGAGCACCATCGCGTTTCAGTAGTTTCGGCATTTCCATTTTAAGGTTTTTCTCTACCTCATCGAATGATTTCTCATCCACTTGCATTGCCATAAATTTGCCGTCTGCTTTTGCATCAATGCTCATCTGATCTTGGATTTTATGAACTTCATCTTTGGTGAACGTCGCATCAGTACGAACGATGACATACACGTGGTCTCCACTATGAGTAGAAAGATCAAACGTACCAGAACCGTATTGCATTGGCTGAATGCGGTGGTCTTCTGTAATCACTTCCATCGACATGTATTTGCCTTCAGGAATCTCAGGTAGCGTAATCGTCGCGCCTTGCGAAACGTTAATCACAGCCATTGAGTAGTAAGTGTCTCGGTTCATTCGAACCACAGGCTGTTTATCGGTTGGCGTGAGTTCGCGTTTGTGTAGGAATTTATTAACGCCAACAAGCTCTTGGTTTTTCAAATATTGGCGTGACGTTTCGTACACCGCGTAATTGTCGACGGTAGTCACTTCACCATCGGCATTGAAGAACTCTGTCAGAGTTGAAACTTCTTCAGCTGCGTAAGAAGAAAGAGAAACTGCGCTTAAACCTAAAACTACTAATGCTAATTTTTTCATTGTTGACCTCTAATAAATCGATAACGCTAAATCAATACATAGTCCATTTGTTTTTGTTCGAACAGTTAGTTCGTTAACCGCTCAACTTGTGAACAATGTTATCAAGGCAGCATAAATTCACAAATGACATCGCCGTATAAGAGATATGCATGAAAGTTATGTCACCACTATCGATTTATTCTTAAGATGAACGATTACCTTCAACAGGCTCACTGCTTAACAATAGACAGGTAGGGTAATTAATCCAGTTTAGGGCTGTCGTTGAAATTGGCTGAGCGCAAACCAACTGATGATTAGAAATAATAAAGCTGGAAAGGAAGACGTCATGTTATGAATCACAGGCGCTGAAGTATCTAAACCAGATCCATATGAAAACTGGAGGTCGGTTATTGCTCTAGCTGGTTATTGCTTAGGCCAGCTCTAAAGTCCGTAGCCTTAATCAACTGTCACAAACAACGTCTTCAATCACCGACACGACTAAGTTCTTGAACCATTGATGGGCTGGGCTAGTAACAGTTCTTTTATGCTCAATTAAAAACAGCTCGAACATTAACTCGGGAACATTATCTAGAGAGAATATCGGCACTATCTTGTCGCCTATTCCCTCTAGTTCCGTCAATTTGTGGGTCGCAACCAAAATTGTATTCGAACTCTGCATCACTTCCACTAACGTAAGAAGCTGTCCGCTTTTAAAAGCAATGTCTCTTTGCATTCCATTCTTAGCTAAAAAAGAGTCTACAGGGTGTTGCAGTCCGTAATTCGAGCGAATATCGAGCGTGAGATCGACAAAGCGAGATTCAAGGCACTGCTCAAGTGTGACATTTTCAGCTTTGGCTAAAGGGTGATGTTCAGAAACGTAAAATACTGGATAGATCTGCCCAAGACTCACGTATGGAAATTCGATTGGATTGCTCGGGGCTTCGATGTGAATCGTAAAATCCACATCTCGTGATAACAGCTGGCTAGTAGGCGTTTTTGCAATCGGATATTCGATAAGACTGGCGTTTGGAGCATCGTGCATGAACCGTTCAGCAAGGGGCACAGAAAGCATCCGACTCATTAATGGCGGTACAGAAACAACAAAGGTTTGAACACACTCAGCAGGATCAAACGCAGATTTCGTTACTAGGCTTCGCATCGCCAATAGCAACTCTTCTAAAGGTGCTTGCAGTTCTAACGCTTTTTGCGTGGGCACTAAGCCATTAGACTCTCGATAGAACAGTGGGTCATCAAACAACTCTCGCAAGCGACTTAAGGTACGACTCATCGCAGGCTGAGACAGATACAAGGTATTGGCAGCTCGCGTTACGTTCCTCTCTTTGATTAAAACACTTAACGACACCAATAAGTTTAGATCCAGCCGAGAAAGCTGTTGTTCGATAGTCATCATAAGACATGCATCTGAGTAATATCACTCGTTAAATAATTGCACCATTGTGACTAACAAACAAGTCTCTGTTTAAACGATGGCATTTATATCCAACTAAAAAGGCGAACCCATCGGTTCGCCTTTTTGTTTAAAGATTCGTATTTATCGATTGATCGCCAAATATGATCCAGCCGCAATCATTATTCCACCAGCACTTTGATTTAGTCTTTTATGTGCGCGTGGCGTTTTAAGTAAACTCGCCATTCTGCCCGCACCCATCGCAATCAGCATTACACCAGACATCAAAGCAACAAATGCTAAAACGGAAACCAAGACGATATCTTGTGAGCGTAAAACCGTCAAATCAATGAAAGTCGGCAAGAACGAAATATAAAACAGAATCACTTTAGGGTTTGATGCTGAAATCAAAAAGCCTTGCGCGAAACTCGCGAGTTCGGATTTCTGACTCTGTTTGGCGGCGAGTTCAGCTGAGCCTTGCACTTCAGGTAAGATCTTAAACATCTTATAGCCCAAGTAAATCAAATTAGCTGCACCAACGTAGCGAATCACCTCAAACGCAATCGACCAATTCTCGGCAATCGTTGCTAGACCGAAACAGGCAAGCGCAAGGTAAATAAGATCACTGCATATCATACCTAACGAAAGCGTGACGCACTTTCGCCATCCTTGAACCATAGCACGAGCTAAAATGGCAAAGACGCCAGGCCCCGGAGTAATACCAAATACAAACATGGCAATAAAGAATGTAATCGCACTTTCTAATGACATTGGACTGTCCTTTTCTATAACCCAACATAATTGATCATGAACGTATCATGGAGCTTCGATTCTGGTAAAGAACGTTTTTGACTAAGTTCTATTTACACAACTCATGTTTTGAATAAGTGTCGCACGTAATTTACCCACCAGACTTAATTAAACCTAAAACCTAAGTGCTTTTCGTTAGGGCATAAAAAAGGCGAACCTATTGGCTCGCCTTGATCATTTTATTCGTCAGAACCGTTTAGTCATTACGAATAGGTGATAACAGCTCAGGGTTAACCACCAAGTTTCTCACACCGTGGGCGTGATCTTCGTTAAAGTCATTGCCTTCACACCAGCTACCTACTGTCGCGATATTTACTTTCGCGACTTGTGGTCTAACGCTCCATGTTACTTGGAAAGGTGAACCTTGCTCATTGTAACCAGGGCCCGTTGTAGAGCCTGCGTATTGGATCGCTGAGCCAGTATCTTGTGGGATGTTTGGTGCTTGGTGTAAGCCGTTCACTTTTGAATGTTTAGCGAGCGCTTCAAAGTCGAGTGCTCTGTCGTCATTCACTAATACGTAAACTTGGGTTTCTACACGCAGTTGCGGGTTGGTAATTGCATCGTTAAAACAAGCACCCAGTGTTTCACCCGGTTCAACTTGCGCCGTTGAATAAACATAGTGAACTTCAATGGTGTCACCCGAATGCAAAGAACCATGCTCGCTCGGACAAACCTTGCTCTCAAATGGTTTCAGCTCAGCAGAACTCAGCTTGCCTGTGTATTTAAAGCCACTCTGGAATCCCTTACCATCACCGTTACCAGCGTATTGAGTAAACTCTCCACCTTTATGCTCAGCATTTTTATGGAAGTGAATATTACATAAGTTCATCGCTGTTGAATCAGGGGCATCCGAGAACAGCCTGATATTGGTTCCTTCTAATGAACCCAAATCTCGTGGGGCTTGCGGGCCAAAACCTTGTCCTTGGGTATTTTCAGAAAGCTTAGCTCTTTGTTCTGCGATAACACCATCTGATACAGACTCATGGCTCGCGTCTGATGCATTTGCATGAGCTGACAACATCACCAATGCGGCACTTAAAAACACACTCTTATTCTTCATTTTTCTTCCCTAGAATATTGATAACTAAACCTAAACCGACATAACAGCAAACATCTTACTATGCTCGTAAGTGAATATAAGACTTGTCTTTGTAAGATTAGATTTCATTACTTACTTTGGGATGAGTATTAGAACCCTTGATGCATATAACAAGTCAAACAGGGTAAATTCGGCGAGTCCCTTCCAGAACGAATAATTTCCTATTTACGTTAACCGTCGCCTGACTCAGCGCTCAGATAAGTGAGCACGATTCTTAGGAAGAACGGTGGCCAGATTTAGAAGATCAAAAAAGGCGAACCATCTGGCTCGCCTTCACGTTTCATTCTATCTATTAGGTTGTGGTTCTAAGTTAACGATTTAACCGTTACCGGTGGCAAATATCCCAAACGTCATGACGTTCAATGCATCTGTCACGCCCTCTAGTGATTTAATCACCGTCTTAGTCGGTTTATTATGACGAATAAAATAGCTTCCGATGCCTTTTTCACCGCCACTCTTAGCATCGCTTTCAGTTGTTTCTGTCGCTTCTATTTGAGAAGGCTCCACTGATTCTGGCTCTGCATTGGCGTGAGCTATCGTGTCTTTATTTGAATCAAGGTTAGTGAGTGGTTGATGATTAACGATTGAATCATGGGAAGAATCAACGCTGGTCTCAGCGTTTGTATCCTTTGAAGTCTCGAGATTACTCTCTCCCTCTACGCTTTTCGACATAGCATCTTCGTTGCTCAATGTCTCATCGTCTAGCTGATGATTACTCGTTGAAGAACAGGCTGTTAAGAAGAACAGGCTAACGATGAATATGAGTAAGTGTCTCATCATAATGATAAAGCACGAATTAATAAAACATTGTTCGATTGTATTTTATTTGGCTGACGACATCCAGTGATAAGCGGAGTAAACACGAACAGTCACGGTCTTGAAGAGTAAACAAAAGCGTACGGGTTTAGTGCTTAAGAATAATAATTCGAGAGCTCAATTAGGTTGCCCGCCGCTTATCATCTGAAAGGTGGTGTCAGTTAGGCTTGAGGATTCACACGCTATAAGCTTAATCTTTACTGGAACACAGTTCAGAGATTCGGTCACACATGGCTTGGTTGACTGCGAAGTGGGTGTTGAGGAATGCTAGTTGGGCAAGTGCCGATTCAGCAGTGCGCTCGTAGCCTTGGGTAAAGGTTGGTAGCAATTGGGCAAACTTAGGGAAGCGTGCTTCTAGCCTTCTATCCGACATAAATTCATCAACGAATTCAGGCTCAGACTGTTCAGTTTGATCCACAAGATCGATCAAACGATCGAGTGCGTAAGATTGAACGAACCGACTGCCCGACAGCTTTTCGCCTCGGTTATAACGAGACATACCCACATAAAGATTGGTTAGAGCCTCACCAATGATCCAATCTTGGGAATTAGTGTCTGTCTCCCCTTTTATTGGTGAAACACAACACTGTGTATCAAATTCATGTTGCTGCCAAACAATACGCCCTTCAGCAAACGGAATGTGCGCTAACTCGTGGGGTTCAAACACTGCAAACTCACAAAAGATTCCGTCAGCGTACAGAACTTTATAGCCATCGACGGTATTTCTCACTGCGTAGTCGATTGAGTGAATATCAGATAGCCAATGCAAACTGTCTAAGAAATACTGCTTGTGCCCTGTTTGCACTATTGCGAAAAAATCGACATCTGAGTACTGATCAAGTCGTTCTGTTTCAATACCTACTGAGCCCAATCCCAGCAAAGCATGAGCCTTACCCGATGCTTCCAAAGACTCCCCAATAGCATCTAAACGCTGGAGTAATTTTTCTGGTGTGTTTATGTGTCTTGTCTGTATCACTTTGTCCGTCTGCATTGCTCAATCCCTATCAAGTTGAATGCCACTCAACCTAACTGATAGTTAGAACATCTAAGAAGCTTAATTTATAAAATGTGTGTTTTGGATAACGATCTGCGCAAGTTATTGTTTGAATTAAGGTGGGATTTAGAGGTGAGAAAGAGTGTGTACAAGCTATAAACAACACTCTTCTATCATGACTTATCTTTTTAGCAGCTCATATTTGCAACAACGTTGACGCCATGCTCACGAAGTTTGCTTTTCTTCCAAGATCTCGCGTCTGCCGACATATGAACAGAGACCGTAAAACCCAATTTGGCACTCATGATACCGATCGACATGCCTAGATTACCCGTGGATCCTACCGCAATGCTGTATTGTTGGAAGAAGTCACGGAATTCAGGTTCGAGCAACTTACTATAGTCATCGCTCTCACACAGTAACCTGGCTTCAATCGCAAGCTTCTCGGCATGCGTTAGTACTTCATAAATACCACCGCGAGCTTTGATTGAACCTGAAATTGGCAAATGGCTGTCTTTCTTCATCATCAAACGCCCTTTTATTGGCTGCTGATAATGTGCTCCCAATGCTGATTTCATAGATGGAATGTCAACAAGCTCAGACTCGATGATGCCATTGGTCGCTTGAGTTTCAGGAAACGCCTTGGCTAGATAAGGGGCAAACCTTTGTAACCTCAAACTCGCATCATGAATATCTTGTTCGCTTAATCCCACATAAGGCAAACCGCGCTCCAGAGTCGTCACATTTGGGTTAAACCAAACCACTTCTTCCAATGCAATCAATTGTTGAAGCAGTGGGAAGTCCGAGATGAGCTTGTCGATATTTAATACAGTCATGGGTGACTTTTCTGGCTAAGCGCGTACTGCGCAGGTTCAATCATTAGTAAACCTATTTAAACGGTATTTGTGTAATCATTCAATGATCTGTAGGCTAGCCTGTCTTCTCATAAGCAAACAGTAGAACAACCTATGAGCGCCTCTCTTCGTAATAGCATTTTCGTGATGTTAGGGATTCTATTCCTAGCACTTAACCTTCGTGGGCCTTTTACGAGCTTGGCTCCTGTGCTTTCTCAGGTTATGGAAGGCCTCAACCTTACGTCATCGGCTGCTGGCTTCTTAACAGCTTTGCCACTGTTAACTTTTGCCTTATTCTCACCATTAGTCACCAAGATATCCCAACGAATTGGTCTAGAGCCTAGCCTGTTATTAGGCTTAGTTCTGATCACTACGGGTATTACACTGCGCTCTGCTGGGTTAACCCCAACCTTGTATATCGGCACGGTGATGATCGGGCTTGGTATCGCGATTGGTAATGTGTTGTTGCCTGTAGTAGTGAAAGTTAGCTTCCCGACACGCATCGCTACTGTGACTTCTCTGTACATCTTTACGATGGGCATCGGGTCGACGTTAGGCTCAAGTTTGATGGTGCCGTTTTCAAATCTAACCTTATTTACGATCACGGGTTGGCAATTAGCACTGTTAATGAACCTAATATTCCCAATATTAGCTTTGATGATCTGGTTGCCTAAAATCAGAAAACGCTCACCTTCAGCCAACAATAACAAGCAACAAGACAAACCTCTGCCGATGAAACAGATGATTAAAAGCGGCGTAGCGTGGCAAGTAACGTTAGCGCTTGGGCTTAACTCATTTACCTTCTACTCTTTGGCTGGCTGGTTGCCACAGATCTTGAACGACCTTGGCTACAGCGAAATCGATGCAGGCTACATTTATGGATTTTTGCAGTTTTCGACTATGGTTCCAGGGCTGCTGTTACTGCCATTCTTAGCCAAAAGTGACAATCAACAATGGCTCATCACTCCGTGTGCATCGAGTGTATTTATTGGATTGATTGGTCTTCTGTATTTGCCTGAGTTTGCGATTTTTTGGGTGGGACTGTTCGGATTAGCCAACTGCTCGACGTTTATTATCGCGCTCTCTTTTGTTGGCTTGCGTACTTCGAATAGTAGCCAAGCCGCATCATTGTCGGGTATGGCTCAGGGAATCGGTTATGCGTTGGCAGCCACTGGTCCAACGCTGGTGGGTAAGCTTCATGCCCAGACAGATTCTTGGAGTGTGCCGATTCTGCTGATCGCATCTGTTGCCTTTGCGTGTACGATTTTCGCGGCATTGGCAGCACGAGATAAGAAAGTGAGCGTTTAAGCCAAACATAATGACTATGGCGTCGCGACTCTATGGCTGACGACGGTTTTGATGTATTCACTTGGCGACAAACCAAATTTGCCTTTAAAGCGCTGACTAAAACGCCCTTCCGATTGGTAACCGCAAGACTGAGCCAACATCGCCACATTCTGCTGTCCGTTTTGCATCAGATAAAGCGCGTGACTCAAGCGAACTTCAGCCAGTACCTCTCGATATTGCATGCCTTCCAGTTTGAGCTTCCGAATCAATGTGGCTCGGCTCATCGCAAAACGCTCCGCCACCGACTCTAATGGATGTTTCTCACCTGGTGAATGTGAAAGGTAATGGCTGAGCTTTTGGCTAAACGAGACGTTGGCACTGACAAACAATAGATGCAACACCCCTTTTTCAGCTAATTGCTGGTACAAGCCCTGCAACCAAAACTGTTGAGTCTCTTTGCTCATGCTCTGTGTATCAAAAGAGAACAGAGCATTGAGTGAGTCTTGTAAGTTTCGATCCGCTTTTACTGTAGGCAGTCCCAGATCATTCGACCGTTCCTCACTTAAATCAAGCATCGCCTGAGAAGGTTGGAATTGAAAGCTGAACACTCGCGACAAGAAGCGCCCTTTGTGGGGCATGTTCTCAAAACTTAGTGAAGCTGATGCCTCACACAACAACAGCTCAGAATGTGAGAGCTCTGCCGCTGAATCTTTCCAAAACAGGCGCTTACTGCCTGTAATAATCTGAATGATACTAGGGGATAGAATCCTCACATTACGCAGTTTTTGTAACTGCTCTGCACGAAAGATCGTAACTTGATATTGATGATTCATCTCATCCCCTTGTTTACTTATTATGTACGTGTATAAGCTTTAACGTACATAAGCTATTAACGTGTATAAGTTGCGGTCAGTTTAGCTTTGTCTAAAGCCATGCTGTTCAACGTGAATCCAACCACAGCCGACGGCGTATTTTCGTCGAGGTTAAGTTTGTCCGTTGGTAATGCCCAAACCGTGAACTGGTAACGGTGCATACCATCTTTTTCTGGAGGACAAACGCCACCGTAGCCAACTGTACCATAATCAATGCGACCTTCTTTGCCACCGACTTTAGAGATGTCGACACCGCGAGGTAGCTCGTTCACAGTTGCAGGGATATCAAACGCAACCCAATGCCAGAAGCCACTTTCAGTCGGTGCATCTGGATCATAAGCTGTGATAGCAAAGCTTTTGGTACCTGCTGGTGCATCTTTCCACATCAATTGTGGTGATTGATTATCGCCGTCACAACCCCAACTAGAGTATTCAAAAGTCTTTGCCATTGGGTGACCTTCTTGAATATCGTTGCTGGTTAATTCGAACGCATGAGCAGAGCCTGTAGCCAAAATACTGATTGCCAATACTGATTTGATGATGAGTTTCATGATGGTTCCTCTTATTAGGTATGAGCCCAGTATAGTCCCCTCATTTCGCCCAATAATGACAGTAAGTACACAATTATCTATTTTATTTCAAATAAATGATACTTACTGTATTTGTACTTTATTATTTAAAAGCATGACCCACTCGACAATTTGTTGTTAAAAGAACACTTGTTGACATTCAGGTTACAAATCGCGCCCAAAACTCTTTAGACTCGCCCCACGACTTTTAACGAGAATGATTGGATGCGCAGGTTTACATTAGCTCTTTGCTTGATCTTTTGGCTCCCAACCCTAGTCAATGCCCAAAGTTTGCAAGATAAGTGGCAAACTCTGTATCAACTGAGCTGGCAATCATCCCCACTCTTAGTATCTCAACAAGAGTTGGCTCAGTATCCGAAAGTTCTGCTCCATGAAAATAGCCGCTATCCTGATTTCAACCAATTCAGTTGGGACGACATCGCAGCGTTAGCGTCAATACAAGATCACTGCCAAGCGATTGAAAGCAGTAACCCTTCATTACATGAAGCCATCGAGTTCGAGCTCGCTCTGTGTCAGCAACAAACATTGGATTCGATTTGGTTTGCAGCACACTCCAAACGTCACCCTGCCGGTGGCAGCTTTGCTGGTCGTTATTTAGCCGCTTACCCAGATGTGACCGAGCAGATACGCCCATTTTTGAGTCTTACCAACCCTCAGCACCCTTTATATAACAAACTAGAAAGCCTAAGTGCACAAGGCAGAGAAGCACTGCTCAATGGATACCGCGCTTGGCAACAAGATGATGTGCTTTGGTTAAGTGGCGAACAAGGCTGGAAAGCTATTCCCTTAGATGTTTGGCAACCTATCGCAGAGCAACAAGAGGTATCTTTGGCAGGTGAAACCTGTACTTTTCGTTACAGTAACGTGTGCTTAAACGAGCCTAGCAATGACAATCTGATCATGAAAACGTTGATCTTTACATTGCTGCTAACGTTGCTTTCCGGGCTCGCTAGAGTCTTATACCTAAGAACAAAACAACGAAAAGAGAGGCAGTTCGTTTTACAGCTTCTTACTCATGAACTGCGCACGCCTATTACTAGCCTAGGCTTAACCGTCGAAATGTTTAGAAATCGCTACGATGACTTTTCTGATGAAACTCAAAGTGCGGTTTGGCGTTTAATATCTGACTATCAAAGGCTTTCTCAGCTCACCGAAAACAGCAAAGTGTACCTAAGTTCGGATCAGTCAGAGCCTTTGTTGAAGCAAAACGCTTCATTAGAAGAGTGGCTCGATCATGTCTGTGAAAAGCACAATATTTCTTATCAATGTGAAGCGCGTGAAGTTGAACTGAACCTTCCCTATTACTGGCTAACCATCTGCTTGGATAATCTAATCAAGAATGCCAAACAACATGGTAAAGGTGAGGTTTTGGTAAAGGTCGAACTCGGTGACAAGCTGACGATTGAGGTACAAGACGAGGGGCACTTCCCTTCACCGATACAACGGCTCATGTCTGGTGTCACGCCAAGTGAAACGCACGAACTGGATAACATGGGCATTGGCCTGACTATTGTCGAGCACTTGATGAAGCAAGCGAATGGCCGCCTCATTATTCTTCGTAACCCAACCCGATGTATTTTGGAAATTGCTTATGAACACCCTACTGCTGATTGAAGACGACCAACTGCTTGGACAAGGCCTCGTCAGCTTCTTTGAATCCAATGGTTACCAATGCCTTTGGGCGAAGGATTCAGAGAATGCCAGTAAGAAATGGTTTCGAGCCGATCTTGTGATACTGGATCGACAGCTTGAAGATGGGGACAGCTTGCAACACCTTCCAAACTGGTTGCTCCTCAAAGCGCTGCCTGTGATTGTGTTGACCGCTAAAGTAGAAGTTCAACAACGTGTTGAAGGTTTAATGGCGGGTGCCAATGACTATGTGACTAAACCATTTTCGAACGACGAATTACTCGCTCGAGTCATTACCCAGCTACGTCCGTTAGGTGTGAGCCTCTTAACTTACGCAAATATCCAAATCAACTTGTCGGAACGGATCGCTTATCTGGATGAAAGCCCTGTAACACTAAAACCTAAAGAGTTTCAGCTATTGGTACTGTTTGTTCAGAACCAAAGTCGTGTGTTTCACCGAGATGAATTACTCAATAAGATTTGGGGATATCAGGCTTTTCCTAGTACCCGAACTATTGATAATCACATACTGCGCTTACGCCAGAAGCTGCCAACATTGAATATAGAAACACATCGTGGCGTTGATTACCGCTTGGCCGGGGAATCATAATGAAAGTTACTTCGTTAACCGCACTGATCTACACATTGCCGCTCGCAAGTCATGCGGCATGGTTTACCGACACGCCATTGCAGCACACCTATCAATCTCTACTTGATGACCAACCTCAAGTTGCGTGGCAAGAGCTGCAAATCGCACTCGATCACAAATCACTCGATAGTGAGCTTTGGCTGCCAGTCAAACAAGAGATCCTGAGCCAGACTCAATGTGGAACCTTACTCAAACAAAGTGCTGAGCCAAAACACCACATCCAAGTCAGCTTCATTCGACGCTATGGCCTGTCGTCGCACGGTTATCAAATCAAAGTCTCTGCCGAGCAACTCAGCAAAGGCTCAGAAACTCAAACTCTTTCTTTGGTATCGCCTAAAGGTAAAGTCCTTCTCGATGGACAACTCGCTTCCAATAATGAGTATCAAGAGATTGAAACCAATGAAATGTTCATCAAACCCGAATCTGGTGTTTATCAACTAAAGATAGGTTCAAATCACTACCCTATTATTGTCGCTTTAAATAACAGTAATCGATGGCTGACGCTCGAAAGTAAACTCAGCGAACCACATATCGTGCTCTCGCCTCCAAAGGTGATCGACAACTGCCCCGACGCTAACGTGAGTTGGCAATGGTTTGATGAAAACTACAACCTGCTGGGTTACAAAGTGCCAATCAAAACAGCGCAAGCACCCGTTCCCACAGAAAGTCCACTTGGAACCAAAGCCAAGCACTTGAGTGCTTCGGTTGAAATGTTTGAATACCAAGGCGCTATTGAAGTCCAATATGTGCAGCGCGTCGCCGTGCCTTTCTAATGGAAAACCACTAAAGCCAAACAGAAAATAGAGACATATAGGTGACAAAGCACTAGCGCTACTTAGGTGTAATAACCGTAGTTACCCTTTACGGAATCTAAATATGCTCAGCCTACGTCACCCACTCAATCTTTCTAATTTTGCCATTGTGGCTTTAACAACAGCTTGTCTGTTTTCATCCAACGCACAAGCGAGCCAAATAACGCTCACCAGTAACAACAATACCGTCGCTACCTCATCGAATACTTTAGAGGTCGATTGGAACGGCTTAAGCGTTAACAGTGCTGCTCTCACCGTTGATAGCCAACCACAGAAAGCGACCAATCTGGTCATTGGCTTTTCCGATAAAGCTGACTCAGCAAAAATCGCCACTTGGACCTTAGTACCCAGTGGAATAAACGTTAAGGCAGAGCTTAATCAAGACCAGCTCACTTTTCAGTTCAGCTTACCTTCAAATATACAGGTGAAACGAAACAAACCCATCGAATTGGCGTGGTTTGATCTTGCCGAACAACAAACTCAGACACTATTTCTTCCGTTTAGTGAAGGTATGCGCGTGCCTACTGACAACAAGCTTTGGGCAAGTTATCTCGTCGGTAACCATTCTGGAAGTAACACTACTCAAGACTTGAAGATGCCTTTTTGGACAGTACAGCAAAACAATCATTTCATAAGCTATCAAATGGTTAATGCAACCAACAATCAACTGCTCTTTTCAGATGCATCCTCTAATGCTTCCTCAAATACAAAAACCAAAATTGATATGAAGGCAGCACACCAATTTACGATGCTCAATCAGTCACAACCTTTTCTTGTTCGTATCACCCTCGGAGACTCGTGGTTAGATGGTGCCAAACAATACCGAGATTGGCGCATCAATAATGACCAGTCTGATACGCTTGTAGCAAAGCAAAAGCGCAATCCAGATGTGACTAAGTTGATCGGCGCGAGCCACGTTTACCTATTTGGCAAAGACCCATTAAGCATCCAAGATGTGAGTGACTGGTGGGGATTGAAAACATGGTATCTAGAGGGCTCTAAACTAAGCGTTTCTGCGGAAGCGAAAAGAGAACTGTCGTCACTATCTAAGGGTAAAGGTTGGTTCAGTCAGTATCACAAACAACTATTGTTGGACTCTATTATCCAGTCATTGCAGGTGTTATATCCTGTTGGTAATCCGACACTCGAAGACAACACGATTAAAGCGCAATACAAAGCAGCACAGGATAAGAAGAACTGGTTGCTAAAGCACGCTTCCCCGTACCTAAACTCGTCAGATACTTGGGGACAAGCGTTGTCTTCAGACATGGTCGCTAATCTAAATAAGGCAGGTTTAAAAAAACTGTGGCTAGGATTCGACAATTGGATGCCAGCATTCTATCAACCTAACGCTGTGGGTCTGGCAAAACAGTCCGGATATCTGGTCGGTACTTACGATTCCTACAACACCGCAATTCCTGCGAAGCTCAATGACAACTGGCTAACCGCTCAATTACCAGAGCCGATGCGTCAAAGTTGTGCGATTGAACTAGCGGATGGGAGTTTGAAAAAAGGATTTCGTGGAAACGGCTTTTACTTAAACCCGAACTGCCATTTAGAATACGTAAAACAGCGTGCTCAAGACATTATGAGATTCGGCAACTTCAACAGCTTGTTCTTAGATGTTGATGCAACCGCCATGGCACGTGAAGATTACCGCGTCTCTATAGACAGTAATGGCAATACAAACGACGAATCAGACATGCTTTCTGCGTTCAACAACCGAATGAAGTGGCTTAGCGAGCAACCTTCGTTAGTATTAGGCTCTGAAGACGGCAACAGCCTAACAACAAAAGGCATCGCGTTTGCACACGGCTTAGAAACGGTTGGTTTTGGATGGACAGACAAAGACATGAAAGAGAACCGCCAATCTCCCTATTACTTAGGTCGTTGGTACCCAGACCACAAGCCTGACTTCTTCTTTAAGCCGGCCGAGGTTAAAGAGCCCTATAAGTCGCTACTGTTTTCGCCACAATATCGAATTCCACTTTACCAAGCCGTTTTCCATGATGAAGTAATAAATACGCACCATTGGCATTCAGACAGCCTCAAGTTCACTAATGTACAAGCAGAACGTGACTTAACCGCCATGCTATACAACACACCACCGATGGTTCACTTGACCAGAGATGAAGCTTTATCAAGTTCAAGCCAGAGAATCAAAGCACTCAAACACTATCAAGATGGCTTTGAACCGATGCACGAACAGTTATGGGATAAACAGTTAGTCGATTTCGAATGGTTAGACAAAAGCGGAGACGTTCAACAAACCGAGTTCAGTGACGGGAGTAAGATCATTGCCAACTTCTCTAACAAGGCATTTCGTCACAACGGTATCGATATTGCTGGCCTATCAGTCAAAGCTATATTAGCGAATGGACAAGTCGTCGACTGGCAGCCCAATCATAGTTAGCTTCGATACAGTTTAGACAATAACGAATAATAGGAAGCCTAAGCACTTTACCACTAAGGTTTACCCCGTTACTTTTGCTTCCTATTTTGAAAGGCAGTCAGTAGATAGTCGATAAAGACCTTCTTACGTTTCGGCATCAACTGCCTGTCTGCATACACTAGGCTTACTGAAACTTCCGGCATCTCATATTTAGGTAACAAACGAATCAGCTTACCTGTCTTGAAGTGTTCCCGACAAATGAATTCGGGAAGCACCGCCAAGCCGAGCCCATCCACACACGCTGTTAGGCATGCCGTGATGGTATTCACCCGCAACTGACACGGCAGATCGATCAAAATCGACTCTCCGCCTTCTAATTGTAAATGCCACTTGGGTAGACGCGCGGCCTTGTTCACCACCTCAATCATTCTGAATGGCGGTTCAAGATCATCGGGTGAAGAGACGTCATCGAACTGCTCTAAATACTCAGGGCTGGCTGCCAATACACGCTTTGATGTTGTGAGGTAGCGAGAAACCAAGCTCGAGTCCACTAGCTCACCAATTTGTGCGTAAAGATCGATCCCCTCCGCAATGATGTCGACTTCTCGATTCGACAGTTCTAAGTTCAAAGTCACGTTTGGGTGCTCTTTTAGGAAGCTGTGGATGTATTTAGCTAATACTTGATGCCCCAATTCGACAGGCAACACAACATTTAACTGCCCTCGGATCAAATCCTGATTGGCTGAAACCTCTAGCTCAGCTTGGTTCATGATCTCTTGCATCTGCATGCTCGACTGATAAAAGCGCTCACCCTCTGGCGTTAAGACTAAACTTCGTGTCGAACGAGTGATCAACCTCACACCTAGATGCTGTTCCAGCTCGTCTAGCTTTCGGCTGACGGTCGACTTGGTCATGTTCAATGCTTCAGCTGCGTGCGTGAAACTCCCACAATCAACAACTTGTGTAAAAACAGTCACAGCATTTAAGTCCATCGTACTTCTCCCAAAGCGCCATTAGTTAGATTTTTGCAACAGTGTTTCCCTTTTTTCCTATCTTATCAATCAATCGAATTCATTTACAATTCGTTACATCTAAATAAAAACAAAATGAGAAAGAAAAAATGACAGAGAACAACAACGCTTCGCAAACAGTAAGCACAAAAAAACGTAAAAAAGCTCCGCTTATTGCTACTGCGATCATGCTGTCATTGGGTTTAGCCGGTGCTGGATACTGGTACGGCTATGGCCAGTACTTTGAATCTACCGACAATGCCTACCTACAAGGCGACATCACGAATATTAGCCCTAAGGTCTCTGGCTATATTGTTAAGTCTTATGTGAGTGATAACCAATCGGTTAAAGAAGGTGATTTGCTGGTTCAAATCGATGACCGTGATTACCAGTCAGCACTCGCTCAAGCAAACGCCCATTTAAGCGTCGTGCAATCAGACGTCAAAAATCTAGTGGCACAACAAACGTTACAACGTAGCAAGATCAATCAAGCAGAAAGCCGCGTTGATTCTGCACAAGCTGAATACGAACGCGCGATTCAACAAGTGGTACGTTCTCGTAGCTTACTAAAGCGTAACTACGCGTCTCAAGATGAAGTCGATAGCATGGTTGCACAACAAAAAGTCACCCAAGCAGAACTTGAAGAAGCAAAAGCAAACCTCGTCGCAAGTAATGATCAGCTAATCGTGATTGCGAGTGAAATCGAACAAGCAAACGCATCCGTGACTGAAGCTCAAGCACAAAGAGATCAAGCACAGCTTAACCTTGATTACACCAAAATTTACGCGCCAGCAGATGGCGTGATTGGTAAACGCAGCGTACGTGAAGGCTTGCTGATTCAAGCAGGCGCACCACTGATGAGCTTGGTACCAAACAACCAAGTGTGGATTGAAGCCAACTTCAAAGAGACACAGCTAAGTGGTATTCACAAAGGTCAGACGGTTGAAGTAGAGCTGGATGCGTTCCCGGGGCAGCCTCTTGAAGGTGTGGTAGACAGTTTCTCCCCTGCGACTGGCGCTAAATTTGCGCTCCTACCACCAGAAAACGCGACCGGTAACTTCACTAAAATCGTTCAACGTGTACCGGTTAAAATTACTATTCCAGATCAGCAAGAGTTGAAAGGTCGACTGCTTCCTGGTTTGTCTGTGGTAGCGACCATCGATAAACGAGGCTAGACCATGAGTAACGCTGGTGTTGTCACCCAAACAAATGATGATGACGAGGTTTCGAGACGCCATTGGATCGCCCTATTTGGCGGCTTGATTGGCGCGTTTATGGCGATCTTGGATATTCAGATCACCAACTCGTCTCTCAAAGATATTCAAGGTGCGCTATCAGCCACCTTGGATGAAAGCTCGTGGATCTCTACGTCTTACCTAGTCGCAGAGATGATCGCTATCCCACTCAGTGGTTGGCTTTCTAAAGCGCTCGGTAAACGCCGTTATATCACGTGGACGACAGCCATTTTCACCATTTCATCTTTGTTGTGTTCGTTCTCTTGGAACATGACCTCGATGATCGTTTTCCGCGCGATGCAAGGCTTCAGTGGTGGTGCTCTAATCCCGCTTGCTTTCTCGCTGGTGATTCAGTTATTGCCGGTCAACAAGCGTGCTGTGGGTATGGCACTGTTTGGTGTAACCGCGACCTTTGCTCCATCGATTGGCCCTACCTTTGGTGGCTGGCTGACGGAGAACTTCTCGTGGCACTATATTTTCTACATCAATATTCCGCCAGCTTTGCTTGTGATCACCATGATCCGATATGGCTTGGACGATGAAAAGCTCGACCTTGGCACGCTGAAAAAAGCCGATTGGTTTGGTATCGCCACCATGGCATTAGGGCTAGGTTGTTTGGAAGTGGTGTTAGAAGAAGGTAACCGTGAAGAGTGGTTCAGTTCGAGCTTTATTATTGGCTTGAGTATCGTGTCGGCGGTGAGTTTGGTTTACTTCGTGATAAACGAACTCCAACACAAGAAGCCATTGGTTAACCTGCGGCTATTGCGGGATGGGCAATTTGCGATGTCTTGTATCGCCTATTTGATTCTAGGAATGGCATTGCTCGGCTCTATCTATGTTCTACCGATGTATCTCACTCAAATTCAGCAATATAACGCGATGGAAATTGGTGAAGTGCTAATGTGGATGGGTTTCCCACAGCTTCTGATATTCCCAATTGTGCCAAAGCTAACACAGATCATTAAGCCTAAGTACTTGGTTACCTTTGGCTTCGCGATGTTCGGTTTTAGTTGTTACGTAAATACACACATGACAATCGATTTTGGCGGGCAACAGCTGATTTTATCTATGGTTCTGCGTGCTATTGGTAGTCCGTTCATCATGGTTCCGCTGTCTTTGGTTGCCATGAAGAACATCAGCAAAATGGACACGCCAGACGCATCAACGTTAACCAACGTAATGCGGAACTTAGGGGGCGCTTTCAGCATCGCGATTATCGCTACGCTATTGGATAACAAAACCCGTGAGCACTTAGCACACATCAAGGAGTCGCTACCTTCAGTGAGTCAACTTGGTTGGCAGACGCTTCAGCAACAACAAGCGTTTTTCATTCAGTCAGGAAGTGATGCCGCAACTGCGATGCAACAAGCACAAGCAAGTTTGCTCGGCACAATGCAACGTGACGCAGCCATCATGGCTTACAACGATGTGTTCTTAATGATGACGGCGTTCTTGGCTCTAGCGGCAGTATTGATTCTAAACATGCGTGATTAACGCTAGAGTTTCGGTAAATAAAGCTTCAAGCAAAGAACAACATTTCGAATAAAAACTCGAACAATAAAACAGAGAGGTGAGCTTATCGGCTTGCCTCTTTTTTATTTCTAAAACACGTATAACCCCACTAAAATCAGGTAAAAGTCACCTGCGTTTGAAGGCTTTCATAAATGTTATCTAATACTCTTTAATTACCAATAGTTTATTGAGTGTTTGTATGTGATATAGGCACCTTGACATTGTGCAACTTGACACCTAAATTAAAAAATAACATTTGGTATTAAGGAAAATGGATTTGACCTTACCAACAGACCTTCGAATTTTGATCGTCGACGACTCTAAAAGCGCAACAATACTTATTAAGCAGCAACTGGCTAGTTTGGGAGTTTCGCGCGACTGTATTTTTATTGCGACCGACTATCGAAAAGCCATTAAAGCGGTCGAGACACACTCTTTTCATGTACTCCTCATTGACTACCACTTAGAACAGTCTTTTACTGGCTTTGAGCTGTTGGGCATTCTGTATCGAAACCGCCTCATCGATCATACTGTGGCGACAATCTTGCTCTCTGGGGATATGCGTCAGGAAACAGTATTAACCGCCCTTTCAGGTGAAGCACACCACTTCGTTTCTAAACCGATTAATACTCAAACGTTGGGTAAAAAGATCCAAAGTGCCGTGTCCGTTTCAAAGAAACTCACCCAACTGAATGATTTGTATCCCATTGCCAGTCAAGAGAGATTAGCTCAAGCTTTGGCGATCTCCCCTAATGGTACTAGCGTTCAGTTCGAAGCGACATTGATTGAACATTTAATTGCAGGTAAGAAATGGCAGTTACTCTCTAGCGTCATTAACAACTCCAAAACCAACATGCACCCAACCAAATTGGTGGCTGAGGCGCTGATTCTCGACAGCTTAGGCAAGCCAAATTTAGCCATAGATAAGCTCCACAATTTTCTAATAGCACAGCCACTCTCATTGAGCGTGATTGACTGCTTAAGCTGTATCTATGAAAAACATAAAATGCTGCTGCCTGCTCTTAAATTAGCGATTCGTGCATTTGAGATGACTCCCAGCATCAGCCATCGTGCAATCAGGGCCATCGACTTAGCTGAGAACGCAGATAACACACATATGATCATAAAGTTAGGTGAGATGTATGCAACCCACATTTCAGCTGCTGACATTGATGTCATCCATTCCATTGGTGCGCACTTTAATTCCTTAAAAGCAACGTATCAGCGCGAGACGCAACTAAAGTACAAACGTATTTTGCTTGAGCACGCCAACCAATTCACCGAGTTGGTAAACCTGAAACTTCCGGTAAAACAACAGCAGCAAGTTTTGGCCAGCCTTGCCCTATTTCAGAGCAGCATATTGCTCATCGAAAATAGCCCTCAGATTGCCCACAAAAAAGTGATTAGAGCTTCGACACTGTTAGCGAACAATTTCCACAGCCAACCGACTTATTTGCTCACTCAGTTATTACCCATGCTCGCCCACTTTGGTGAGTACTCTCTTTATCATTTAACAGTGGAATGTCTCAAATCTCGTGGAGAAGCCATAAATCACCAACTTGAGTCCAAAAATGTCGACCCTTCAACGTGTATAAACATTGAAAATTTGGGTTCGATCCAAGAAATAAAGGACTACATTCACAGTTACCCATATTCAGTTGCCGCCAAACTTGACTATATATACGCTGTCAATAAAGCTCATATAGATGAGAAACTTAGCGACGACTATCTAGAAGAAATCTTACAGTTAGAACTTCCTCCAAAATGGAATCAATGGATTAGTGATTCATCAAGGTATGGTTTTTCCACTAAGCCGCCTAGCCCATTTTCAACATTCAGCCGACAGGAGTCCACATGCTAGACTTTGATGCTTTAAACGCCTATTTAGACAATGACAGAGACGTCATTTACGCCGTTTTGTCTACATATCAAGAAGACCATGGCAATTCGCTACAAGAGATCGAAGAGTTGGTTCAACAACAAGATTGGGGCAAGCTTCATTTTACCGTGCACACCTTAAAAGGCATTTTAGCCAGCTTTGGTGAAGAAACGGCCACAGTTGCATTGGAAAGAGTAGAACAAAACACACTCAATAAGCTTGCGCCGCAAGATGATGATCTTTCGGTTATCTACAGCGAAATGAAGATCATTAATCAGCAAATCGATGAGGTTCTTAGCACTTATTAGTCGATAGAATTAAAACGTGTATGGCGATACTTAACAGCCGACACAGCTAAAAGAGTTGAGGTGCTTGGAAACATTGAACCTCGACTCTTAACATTTTTCTCATCATTTCTCCTCTCAATTATAGTTCTAACCCACACCTATAAATTCACTTCATTTATCTAGATAAACCGATGTATAACACATGCTTTATAAACTATCCGTCTTAATGTTTTAAACGAAAAACCAACACACTTGATGAGATGCAAAATAGTTAAATATTTGTAGATCTTTTTGTGACATAAACATACGAAATTGCATTTTATTTATTGGTAAAGAAGAAATTGTTATCTACACTCTAATGAAACCAAGCGTTAATCACTTGGTGGCATAATAAAAAAAACTAAAACGTTCAGTCGGCTAGATAAGGACAAGGAAATGAACAACGATAGTTTTGCTGCGTTTCAGGGGCTCACGGATGAAACACCCATTACCGAATCATTTTCTACCAGTGCAGACCCTTATGCTCATTATCTGAAAGATATTGTTGGCATTGATCTGCTGTCGCGTGAAGATGAGGTGTATTACGCAAAATTGAATCGCGCGGGTGATAAAAAAGCGCGTGATGTCATGATCGAATCAAACCTGCGCCTTGTTGTGAAAATCGCAAAGAGTTACCTAAAACGTAAAGGCAATAATTTCACCCTGCTCGACCTGATCGAGGAAGGCAACATTGGCTTGATTAAGGCCATCGACAAATACGATCCAGAACCAGGCTATCGTTTTTCAACCTATGCTGTTTGGTGGATCCGCGAAAACATTGAAGCCGCACTCATGAACACGGGTCGAACCGTTCGATTGCCAGCCCACGTGTGTAAAGAAATAAACAGCCTCGCCTCAAAAAAGCTCGATGCAAGCAAAAAAATGAGTAAAGAGGTTTCAATTTCTGAGCTATCAGACAGTTCAGGTGTAAAGGCCGAACGCGTCGATCAACTGGTGGCGTTAAGCGGGTTTATTGACGTGACGACAACGGTTGGAACTAGCCATGCGCCTATGGTGCTTGATCAATGCGAAAGTGAATATATCCCAGACCCTCAACAAGATTGTGAGGATCAATCCTTTACCCAAGCTCTAGAACAAATCATCTATACACTTCCTCCAAAATTACAAAAGGTGCTCATCCACCGTTTTGGTTTCTTTGATAACAAGGTGAAAACGCTGTCTGAGGTCGGACAAATGTTGGATGTGAATGTTTCTAATGAACGTGTTAGACAAATGCAGAAAGAAGCGGTCGAAAGAATTCAAAAACGACTCAAATTTGATGGTTGGGTGTAAGTCGTAGCCCAGTTGAGAATTAGTTGAAAATAACGTTAAGCCAAAACAAAGACCTTTAGGGTGAGCCTCCAAGCTTGCCCTTTTTGTTTGCTGATTCGTTAGAAAAATAAAAAATCGTAAGCACACGAACCCTAAGTCGCTAATGCCTAATGCCTAATGCCTAATGAAAAATCACAAATGCCACACCATTAACTTACCTTAAAGAAGTGACTCGCTCACTGCGCAAAATGAGATAATTGATATAAGTGGTTTCAAGACAATCTTGTTCCCACACTGATAAAATCCGTTTAGCCGCAAAATAATAATCTTTGTTTCTCAACAACATCCCAACGGTGCGGCTAAGCTTTTCAAATCGAACGTGATCGCTCGCAGAGATGTAGTCATCGTCACTTTCAATAATGGGCGCTAAACCATCAGCAAACCAATTATTCAATATTTCTCGCATCTCTAATTCAGACTCAGGCACATCCACACTCGACAACTCTCGATGTTGAGGCGGTGGCACTATGTACTTCGACGCTTGCGGTGAACTGACATAACGATACATGTCGTCCCTCCTGTCTAACGGACCCTTCTAATAATTAAGGACATATTTACCTGTTCTCAAGTTTATTTAGCGAAACAAAAAAATAAATAAAAAAAAGCCATGTATCAATAACTCTACATGGCTTTAATGAGGGCAACTTTACGCTGCCCTATCTACTTGTCGGTTTAGACTAAATGTCGGTTCAGACTAAAACCAAGTCCTCTCGATTAAATCGAGCTTTGGTCGAAGTCGTTGCCTTGATCGGTTCCAGTTTGAGAATCTGAATCGAAGCTTCCAGAGTCGTCCGTGAAGTCGACACCTTGGTCTTGACCTCCCGCACTTGTCCAGTCGCTGCCACCAGATTCCATACCTGCCATGTCCGGTTGCTGTTCTTGCGTAGAGCCTTGCATGGTGTATTGATCATCGACCTCAACTTCAACAGAACCGCTAGCACCGTCTATTGAGCTACCCAATTCGTCGTAACCTTGGAATTGGATCTCGCTAGTACCTTCGTAACCTTCTGGAAGTTCAACAGATACAGGCTGCTCTAAGTTGCCACTGATTGTGAAGCTACCATCACCGTTATCCAGTGCGTTACTTACAGTAGCGCCCTCAGGTAAGCCAGACATATCAGCGTAATCAACCGATTCGTTACCACTCACCTCATCTGGAATCGAGATAGAGATAGTATCGCCCGGCGCCGCAGTTACATCTGCTGCGCTGTCTTCAGTTTCAGCATCTTGAGCTTGGTCATCAGCTTGTTGAGCCACTTCCACTTGTTGCTCTTCTGTTGCTTGAGCAGCTTGGACTTGTGGTTCATCACTTTGTACTGAATCATCTTCAACTTGGATGCTTAAGCTGTGACTTGATACTTCACCGCCGTCGTTAACTTCAACATTCATCGCTAAATTGCCATCGAAGTCTTCGTTCGGCCAGTAAGTCCACTCACCTTCACCTGATTCGGCAAAGAAGCCAGCATCGTTCGCGTCTGCAACATCAACAACTTGTGCAGAATCACTGACGCCTAACTCATCCACCAGCTGTGCATCCGTGATAGTTAGTGAACCATCATCAGCTAAGGCATAACCTTCACTCGCCGCTGCTTCATCTCCGCCTTGGATATCCACATTGAAGAAGCTTTCGATGCGATTTTCGCCATCGGTCGCTATAAATCCAACTTGAACATCACCGGTGTAGTCTTCAGCAGGTGTGAATTGATAGTTACCTTGGTTATCGCTCTCAATTACGCCCTGACCTTCCATCAAGCTTACTGACTCAATGCTCAAGCTATCGCCTTCTGCATCGCTCAGATTCGCTAACATGTCTTCATCAGTGAACGACAAGGTTGCATCCGCTGCGATTTCCGTCGTTGTGATGCTGTTAACTTCTGGTGCTGCATTCTCTTGCGAGTCGCCTTCTTTCACGACCACGCCAGTTTGCTCATCATGAAGCACGCCATCTTTATCAACCACGTAAGCTATATCTGCTTCGCCAGTGAAGCCTGGTGCTGGTGTGAAGGTCCAAGTGCCATCGCCATTATCGACAATCTCACCTTGGCTGCGGTCGGCAAGATGAACCAGTTTCACTTCATCATCGCTGTCTGCATCCACATTCTCAGCCAAACCAATTAGGTCGTCCGCCGTTAGGATGATGGAATCACCCGCCACAGTTTCGAAATCACCTGAATCGATACCATCATCAAACGCTTCCGGCTCATCTCCGTAATCAACCGTTGTTGCGCTTACGGTTACGAAGAACTCACCATGGAAGTCTTCAGGCGGCGTCATTTGAATGTTTGAGATATCCCAGTCGAACAGGTCGATGTATTGACCCGGCTCGGTGATCATCACGGTATTCACACCATCTGTTACCTCGAATCCAACAGGGAAACCTGTCATCACCAAGTTACTTAGTGTTTCTGAATCATCGACTAGGCCAACGTTCAGTCCCAAGTGACCCGTTTCATCTTCGCCGAAGACTAATGGACCGTCATGGTCAGTTGAAATAACCGCGCCATCTGCGACAGGACGTACGTACACAGGAACATCGAGAACCGTTTCGAACTCACCGTCACTCACGACAACTTGTAGGTCAGAAACACCCGCAAAGTCGCCTGTTGGTGTGAATGTCCAAGTACCATCACCGTTGTCTGTAACTTCTCCGCCATCTTCACCGTCTGCGGTGATAATGCGAGAAACAACAAGGTCTGCGGTATCAATGTCACCGAACAAGTTCATCAAGTCGCCAGCATCGAAGGTGAACGCGCCATCTTCGTCTGTGGTCATCATTGCGTTGCCGACATTGAATGGTGCGTCGTTAACCGGAATGACATCCACATTCAGCGAGCCATCAACCACTTCTTCACCGTCAGTCGCTTGATAACCGAGTTCTACTAAGCCATTAAAGTCTTGAGTAGTCACTAAGTGATACATGCCGTCTGGTTGCTGAGTTAAGGTCGCATTCGCTGGTGCTCGTACTGTGATGCTCTCAATGCTGATCTCGTCGCCATCAAGGTCTGTCACTTGACCCGCGATGTAAGCAGGGTCAATCACCATGACCACATCTTCTTCGCCTTGCATCTCAATGGTTGGCGCTTCAGGTGCATCATTCACTGGCGTAACATCGATGTTGCCGTCGACTGAAATTGTCTCTTGGCCATCGCTAACGTTAAACGTCATTGGCACATCGCCATTGAAGTTTTCGTTTGGTGTAAATGACCAAGTACCATCTTCGTTATCTAGCAACTCACCCAAGCTAGGGTCGATTTGTAGACCAGAAGCCGACAGCTCGTCTGCGGTGTTATCGATGTCGGTAGCTTGAGCTAACAACATGTCTTGTGTGATAAGAATGGTGCTGTCTTCGGCTGTGGTTAGTTTCACATCCTCAGATTCAGGTCCATCGTTCACAGCCAGAACTTCGATACCTGCCGTTGTTGTTGCCGTTGCACCGTCATCATCGGTCACGACCACATCTAGGCTGATATCACCATTAAAGTTCTCGTTTGGCGTGAAGGTCACAGACCCATTATCGTTTTGAACCAAGGTGCCGTCAGAGCCTGAGTAAGTCACGCTTTCAAGTGACACTTCACCATCAACGTCAGAGCTATTAGCAATTAACTGCTCAGGGCTGATTGTGATGGTGCCATCTTCGTTCATTTGGTAAGACGTAGAACCCGCTACCGGCGCATCGTTAACATCCGTTACCGTCACACCAATATTGGCATCGACGGTCTCAGTGCCATCAGTCACTGTGAAGCCTAGGTTGACATCGCCATTGAAGTTCTCGTTCGGAGCAAAGCTATAAGTGCCGTCACCGTTATCAGTGAACACACCTTCTGCGCCCGTGTAAGACACGTCAACGATAGACAAGTCATCGCCGTCAATGTCTGCAGCACCTGCTAGTAGGTCTGCATCCGTGAAGATTAGCGTTCCATCTTCCTCAACAGTAAAGTTTTGGTCTTCTGCTGTTGGTAGGTCATTGACTGGGTTAACCGTTAGGTCGACTCCAGCTTGAACAGTTTCAAGGCCATCTGACACATCGAAGCTCAAATCAATGTCACCGTTGAAATCAGCATCCGGAGTGATAGTAAATGAACCATCTTCGTTCGCTGTTACGGTCGCATTGTCACCTGCAGATAGGTTGCTTGCGGTTAGTGCATCACCATCAACATCGGATGCGTTAGCCAGCAACTGCTCTTGAGATAGCGTAATTGAACCGTCTTCA
Organism: Vibrio sp. 10N.286.52.C3; assembly: GCF_041468865.1. Classification (NCBI taxonomy): domain Bacteria; kingdom Pseudomonadati; phylum Pseudomonadota; class Gammaproteobacteria; order Vibrionales; family Vibrionaceae; genus Vibrio; species Vibrio sp. 10N.286.52.C3. Next base: position 31,426 of record NZ_JBFRJM010000034.1, read on the forward strand.
TCAACCGAGTAAGCCACGTTTCCGGCCACTGGTGCGTCATTAACTGCAATAACTTCAATACCAGCGGTAGTCTGAGCCGTTGCACCGTCGTCATCAATAACCGTCACATCAAGGTTGATGTCGCCGTTAAAGTTTTCGTTTGGTGCGAACGTTACCGACCCATCTTCATTTTGAACCAAGATACCGTCTGCGCCTGAGTAGCTCACGCTATCAAGCGACACTTCACCGTCCACATCGGAGCTATTAGCAATCAACTGCTCAGGGCTCAATGTGATGGTGCCATCTTCGTTCATTTGGTAAGACGTTGCGCCTGCCACTGGTGCATCGTTAACGTCTGTTACCGTGACGTCGATGTTAGCATCGACCGTCTCTGTACCGTCAGATACTGAGAAGTCTAGGCTTACGTCACCGTTGAAGTTCTCGTTCGGTGCAAAGGTGTAGGTTCCATCGCCATTGTCGGTAAACACACCCTCTGCGCCAGTGTAAGACACGTCGGCAACTGAAAGCTCATCACCATCAATATCAGAAGCACCTGCTAGCAGTTGCTCGTCTGTAAAGGTAAGTGAACCGTCTTCTTCAATGGTGTAAGCGACATCTTCTACAACCGCGATGTCATTCACTGGATTCACAGTAAGGTCGGCCGTTGCAACAACTGTTTCAGTACCATCAGAAAGGTCGAAGCTTAGGTCAATATCGCCATTGAAGTCGGCATCCGGAGTAATGGTAAATGAACCATCATCGTTTGCCGTAACTGTAGCGTTATCACCCGCGGTTAGGTTGGCAGCGCTAAGATCATCGCCGTCCACATCCGATGCTTGAGACAGCAACTGCTCTTGAGTCAGAGTAATCGAACCATCTTCATCAATGCTGTATGCCAAGTCACCCGATACTGGTGGATCATTAATTGGAAGAACATCAATACTTGCGCTGGTGGCTACTGTCGCACCGTCTTCATCTGTCACCACTACATCGAGGCTAACATCGCCATCGAAGTTTGCGTTCGGTGCAAAGCTGAATGTGCCGTTGCCGTTGTCAGTAAAGATACCGTCAGCGCCTGTGTAAGTAACACTATCAATCGCCACTTCACCTTCAATATCAGAAGAGTTCGCCAACAGTTGCTCTGCACTGATGGTGATAACTTCATCTTCGTTGACTGAGTAGCTGGTTGAGCCTGCGATTGGCGGATCGTTCACCTCAAGTACAGTGATTCCCGCGGTGGTCGCTTCTGTTGCCCCTTCTTCATCGGTAACAACAACCGCTAAGCTCACATCACCATTGAAGTTCTCGTTTGGCGAGAAGGTGTAAGTGCCGTCACCGTTGTCTTCGAACACACCGTCACTGCCAGTGTAAGTCACGCTATCAATCGCAACCTCACCTTCAATATCTGAAGAGTTGGCTAATAGCTGTTCGTTACTGATCGTGATTGAGTTGTCTTCATGCACAGTGTAAGACGTGCTACCCGCCACTGGTGGATCGTTCTCAGGCGTCACGCTCACATCAATGTTGGCTTGAACCGTATCCGTGCCATCTGACACATCAAAGCTGAAGTTCACATCACCATTGAAGTTCTCGTTTGGCGCAAAGCTGTAGCTTCCGTCACCATTGTCGGTAAGCACACCATCAGCACCAGTGTATGTCACACCTTCGACTGTTAGGTCGTCACCTTCAACATCCGTTGCACCCGTTAACAGGTCTGCGTCACTGAAGTTAAGAACCCCATCTTCACCAATAGTGAATGCTTGATCTTGTGGCTCTGGCGCATCATTGACAGGTGTTACCGTCAAGTCTAGGCCAGCAGCGACCATGTCCTCTCCATCGGTGACATCGTAACTAAATTCGATATTACCGTTGAAGTTTTCACTCGGTGTAATGGTGAAACTGCCATCGTCGTTCATTTGAACGGTCGCATTTTCATCATTGGTGGTTAGGTTGATTGCTGATAGGTCATCACCATCAATGTCGACAGCGTGCTCTAGCAACTGCTCTTGAGTTAGCGTGATGCTGTTATCTTCGGCTGTAACGGCACTAATATCACCGTCAACTTCTGGAGCATCGTTCGCAGGTGAGATGTGAATCGTCACATCTTGAGTTGCCGTCGCGGTGGTGCCCGTATCAACATCAGTCGATGTCGCATTTACAGTTAGAACCACATCACCATTGAAGTCACCTGAAGGGATAAACTCTAGCCCTTCTAGCTCGCCTGGTTGCAATGACCATGTGCCATCACCGTTATCGGTACCTGCAGAAAGCGAGCTGCCTTCCGGCACATCTTCAATCAAAATAGCAAGGTTTTCTGAACCATCGGTATCAGTAAGCGCCGCATCAATATCAAGTGGTACAGGTGTATCTTCGGTACCAATGATTTGGTAATCCGCGTCAGACACTGTGATTTCAATGTTATCGATGCCAAACGACTCATCACTCACACCTTGGTTCAAGGTTGAACCGAAGCCTAACTCAAGTTGGCCGTCTTCAACGGGTACCGTTAGGTTGATTTGGTGCGCTTGGTCGTTCCAACCACTGAAACCTTCACCTTGCGATACGCCGTGAACCACTTCGCCGACTTCATTTCCTTCTGAATCGTAAAGCGTTGTTGTGCCATCTTGAGTACGGAACGCAGAATTATCTAATGTCGTTAGCTCTTCGCCGCCGACAAAGATTTGGAACGACTCACCATCCCAAGAATCAATTTCGTAGAAGTTGAACGAGATATTAACTTCGCTCACATCACTTGGAATGTCGTAAGTTTTGCTGACGGCTTCATCACCGCCCGTTCCACCAATACGACCTAGCATGTCACCCGACTCGAAGCCTTGAGAGCTTTCTGTGCCTGTATTCCAACCGTTTGAGCCAGACTCGAAGTTGTCTGAAGCAATCACTAGGTCAGAAGCAATCGACAGCTCTGGCATATCAACCACAGATTGAACATCAATCGTCGCTTCTGCTGGTACTGTCGCGGTACCGTCATTCACGTCGAACGTCACATTCACATTGCCGTCGAAGTTTTCATTCGGTGCGAATGTGTAAGTGCCGTCGCCGTTATCAACCAAAGTACCGCTATCTGAAGCCACATTTTCAACCGATAGGTTATCACCATCAATGTCGCCCGCATTTTGCAGCAGTTGTTCTTCTGTGAAGGTAAAGCTGGTGTCTTCTTGAGTCACAAATTGTGGCTCACCGACTGTTGGCAGGTCATTAACTGGGTTAACCGTTAGGTCAGCCGTTGCTTGAAGCGTCGCATCGCCATCGGTAATGTCGAAGTTCAAATCAATGTCGCCATTGAAGTTAGCATCTGGCGTGATAGTGAAACTACCATCATCGTTTGCTGTAACTGTCGCATCACCACCAACGGTTAGGTTAGCCGCTGTTAAGTCATCGCCATCAACATCACTCGCTTGAGCAAGTAATTGCTCTTGGCTCAAGGTAATTGAGCCATCTTCGTCCACGCTGTACGCCAAGTCGCCCGATACCGGAGCATCGTTAACAGGCAGAACATCAATGCTTGCGTTGGTCGCTACGGTTGCGCCTTCTTCATCAGTAACGACAACATCAAGGCTTACGTCGCCATCGAAGTTAGCGTTAGGTGCGAAGCTGAATGTTCCGTCACCATTGTCGGTAAATATACCATCTGAGCCTGTGTAGTTAACGCTATCAATCGCCACTTCACCTTCGATATCAGAAGCGTTCGCCAACAGTTGCTCTGAACTGATGGTGATAACTTCGTCCTCGTTGACTGAGTAGCTCGTTGAGCCTGCGATTGGTGGATCGTTCACCTCAAGTACAGTAATACCCGCGGTGGTCGCTTCAGTTGCGCCCTCTTCATCAGTTACGACAACATCAAGGCTAACTTCGCCGTTGAAGTTTTCGTTTGGTGAGAAGGTGTAAGTACCGTCACCGTTGTCTTCAAAGACACCGTCAGCGCCAGTGTAAGTCACGCTATCGACTGCCACATCACCTTCAATGTCAGAAGAGTTAGCAAGTAACTGTTCGTCACTGATGGTAATTGAGTTGTCTTCATGAACGGTGTAAGACGTGCTACCTGCAACCGGTGGATCGTTCTCTGGTGTCACGCTGACATCAATGTTGGCTTGAACTGTATCCGTGCCATCTGACACATCAAAACTGAAGTTCACATCACCATTGAAGTTCTCGTTTGGCGCAAAGCTGTAGCTTCCATCGCCATTATCAGTAAAAACACCATCCGCACCTGTGTAAGTAACGCCTTCAACCGACAGGTCATCCCCATCAATGTCAGTCGCACCTGTCAGCAAGTCTTCATCAGTGAAGTTCAAGATGCCGTCTTCGCCGATGCTGAACGTTTGATCTTGTGGTTGTGGAAGGTCATTGACTGGGTTAACGGTTAGGTCAGCCGTCGCAACCAGCGTATCTGTACCATCGCTAATGTCGAACGTTAGGTCAATGTCACCATTGAAGTTCGCATCTGGCGTAACGGTAAAGCTGCCGTCATCGTTAGCAACAACCGTCGCGTCTCCATCAACAATCAAGTTAGAAGCAGTAAGGTCGTCGCCATCTACATCACTCGCTTGCGAAAGAAGTTGCTCTTGGCTCAAGGTAATCGAACCGTCTTCCTCAACACTGTATGCAAGGTCGCCTGATACTGGTACGTCGTTGATTGGTAATACATCAACCGTAATAAACGTATCAAATTGAGCGCCGTCTTCATCTTGAATGGTCACATCCAACTGCACTTGGCCGTTGAAGTTTTCATTCGGAGCGAAGCTACATGTACCGTCACCATTGATAGAGAAGATACCGTCTGGACCGTCGTAGTTGATCTCAACAAGCTCAACATCACCTTCAATATCAGAAGCGTTCAACAGAACTTGAGACTCATTGAAAGTCAGTACTGAATCTTCATCGATGGTGTATGACGTTGGGCCAGCAACTGGCGGATCGTTCACCTCAAGGACTGTAATACCCGCCGTTGTTGCTTCAGTCGCGCCATCTTCATCCGTCACGACAACATCTAGGCTAACTTCGCCATTGAAGTTCTCGTTTGGAGAGAAGGTATATGTGCCGTCACCGTTGATTTCCAGAACACCGTCGCTACCACTGTAAGTCACGTTATCAATTGCGACTTCGCCTTCGATATCCGAAGAGTTCGCTAGCAATTGTTCGTTACTGATCGTAATAGAGTTGTCTTCATGAACCGTGTAAGACGTGCTACCCGCAACCGGAGGATCATTCTCTGGCGTCACGCTCACATCAATGTTAGCGGTTACCGTATCGGTTCCATCTGATACATTGAACGAGAAGTTCACATCGCCATTGAAGTTTTCATTCGGCGCGAAACTGTAGGTGCCATCGCCATTATCGGTTAGGACACCATCTGCGCCAGTGTAAGTTACACCTTCAACACTTAGGTCGTCCCCTTCAATGTCCGTTGCACCTGTTAATAGGTCTTGGTCATTGAACGTTAACACGCCATCTTCGCCGACTGTGAATGCGTGGTCTTGTGCTTCTGGACCGTCATTTACTGGTGAAACTGTTAACTCAAGGTTGGTAGAGACAACATCATCACCATCAGACACATCAAACGTAAAGCTCACATCGCCATTGAAATCAGCATCTGGCGTTAATGTGTACGTACCATCACCGTTATCGGTAATCGTAACGCTCTCATCATCGGTTGCTAAATTCAGAGCCGTCAACTGATCGCCATCTAAATCACGCGCATTAGCCAATAAGTCTTCTTGCGTAATGATGATTGAACCATCTTCTTCAACCGTTGCTGCAACAGGCAGCGCTTCAGGTGCGTGCTCAATGTGCGCGCCTGTCGCGTTAATGTAGATGGTTTGAGAGACCGTTTCAGAATCATCATTCGATAGCTCTGTTGCGGTTGCGGTTACATGAACTTCAAGCTGCTCATTGAAGTCTTCTGGTAACTGGATTTGTAACGCATTTTCGATAGCCGTTGTTGGTAAGTTCACCGTACCATCAGGGCCAACCGTTACTTCACCGCTGTAGATTTGGCTGTTCACTTCACCGACATCGATTGTGAAGTTGAAGTCAGAATAGTCAGCATCTCCGCCGCCATACAAATCTTCAAATCCGTAAACCAGCTCGCCGTCTTCATTAACCGTAGTACGAGTATGTTCGATACCATCTTGGTTTAGCTGAGAGCTTGAACCACCATGGAAGATCGCGTCACCATTCTGGCCTTGAATCACTGTCTCGGTTCCATCAGCAGCCACAAAGACAAGTTGAGGATCAACCGTATCCATGTTCGCAGGCGAACCATCCTCAGCACGGAACTCGTACTGACCGTCTTGCATCGCATCAAAGTCGTTGTGCTGATGTCCGTTTGGAATTAAGAACAGGTTAAAGCTTTCGCCTTCCTCGACTTGGAAGCTGAATTGATCTTGCCCTGGAACAAGGTCGCCGCCACCACCAACTTGTGATGCGTTTTCGTAAACAACTTCAACACCTGTGATGTTGCCGTCTTCGTCTACTTTGTAGTAACCCGCAGCGTTTTGGTAGCCAGCCGTCTCACCTTCAAACGTTACTGTGATTTCAGTGTCGTTGTAACTGGTGATACCGTTCTCTTGGTCATTCAGAACGCCTTCGTTATCGTATTGAATAACCGAACCTTCTGGCACACCATCTACTGTAACAGTGAGTGTTTCAGACAAGTCTTGGTCGACAAGTGCCGCAGCAATGTTCAGTTCAACAATACCGCCTGGCTCAACCAAAATCGCCTGGTCGTCGACGTTAACACCATCACCATCCGTGATAACTAAGTCAGGCGCATCAGCAACTGCTTCAATGTGAACATTAATGTCTTGTTCAACTTCATCCGTACCGTCTGTCACAGTAAAGCTGAACTGCAGATCACCACTGAAGTGCTCTTCAGGAACGAAGCTGAACGTGCCATCGCCGTTGTCGGTTACTGTGCCTTCATCACCAGAGTAATTGATGCTGGTAACGCTTAGGTCGTCGCCATCAATATCAATTGCAGCACTCAATAGATCTTCTTGAGTGAACAGGATGCTGCCATCCTCTTCGATGTGGTACATTCCTGGAGCAACAATTGGAATGTCATTCACCGGATTAACGGTCAATGTCATATCATTAGACGTGCTCAGCTCACCGTCGCTCACCTCATAAGTGAATGCAATATCGCCATTGAAGTTCTCTGAAGGTGTCACTGTGTACGTGCCATCACCATTGTCTACAATGCTGGCATTTGGATCGTTAGTTTCAAGCGCGCTTGCAAACAACTCATCGCCATCTTGGTCGCTCGCGTTCTCCAACAACATTTCTTGTGTAACGAGGATTGAACCATCTTCGTCGACATCTGCCACCATTGGCGTCGCTTCTGGCGCATCGTTGACGAACTCAACTTTTAGGTCGATGTTTGCGGCAACCACATCAGTGCCATCGCTCACATCAAACGCTAAGTCAACGTTACCGAAGAAGCCCTGCTCTGGTGTTAATGTGTATGTTCCATCGCCATTGTCTGTGACTTCTACCGTGTCGCTTGCACTCGTCACATTCACAACTGACAGTTCGTCGCCTTCAATGTCTGTCGCTTGTGCTAATAGTTCAGCTTCGGTAATGGTAATCGCTTGACCGTCTTCCGTAGTGAAAGACATGTCAGGCACGTCTGGAGCATCGTTGATAGGGTTTACGGTTAGGTTGAGGTCAGCCGCAACAGTTTCGATCGCGTCAGTGACATCATAAGTAAACTCAATCTCACCAAAGAAATCTGCACTTGGTGTAATAGTGAAGCTACCGTCTGGGTTTTCTACAACAACCGCATTTGGATCGTTGGTCGCTAAGTTAACGGCTTCAAGGTTGTCGCCATCGACATCCGTCGCATTCGCTAACAGATCCTCTTGAGTGATAGTGATTGAACCATCTTCATCAACAGCGGCTTCAATTGGACCACCAACCTCTGGGCCTTCATTGACAATTTCAACGTCAACTCTTGCTGTACTTGGTGCGCTTGCTTGGCCATCACTGATATCGAAAGTCAGATTCACTTCACCGTAGAAGTCTTCTGCAGGTTCGAAGGTAAAGGTATTATCACCGTTATCCGTTAACGTACCTTGCGTTTGGTCTGCAAGTAATAGGTTTTCGACATGAAGAATGTCGCCATCAACATCGGTAGCACCAGACAATAGGTCTTTCGCTTCGATGATCATGGAGCCGTTTTCAAGCATTTGGGTGTGCAATGGTTCACCCGGAACAGGCACATCATTGACTGGTACGACCGTTAGGTCTAGATGCGTTGCAACTTCATCAGTTCCATCAAACACCTTGTAGTCGATGTCGATTTCACCATTGAAGTTTTCATTCGGCATGAAGGTAAACGTACCATCGCCGTTATCAACTAGCTCACCGTTATCACCACCGTAAGTGATGTCAGAAATAGACAGCGTATCGCCTTCCACATCTGTGGTGTTCGCTAGCAAGTCATCTGCACTGAACGTGATACCTTCATCTTCATCTGTCGATAGAACAATCGGGCCAGAAACGATTGGCGCATCATTTACTGATTCGAAATTGATATTGATGATATTGCTGTCTGTCAGCTCACCATCGGTAACTTGGTAACCAAGTTCGATTTCACCATGGAAGTTTTCATCCGGTGTTACCGTCCAAGTGCCATCACCATTATCGGTGAGTGTTGCATGCTCTGAGTTTTCACCCACTAGCTCTAGATTTTCAATATCAAGGTCGTCGCCATCAATATCAGATGCTTGCGCCAGTAGTTGCTCTTCGGTAATCACAACCGAAGCAAACTGGGCAGAACCATCGGTATCGACAGTAATATTCGGAAGATCAGCCGTTAACTCGATTTCGTTGTCACCCGCATGGATATTCAACTCAACCGTTTCAGTAATCTCTGAACCATCTACACCAATCGATGTAAACACCGCTTCATCATGACAAGTTTGTGACACTGTCATGTTTTGAACCACGTAAGTACCATTACCTTGCACGGTACCAAGCTCAAAGTAGGACACTGGTTGATCAACCGTTAGCGTGTAATCTGTCTCGAAAGTACCACGGTCTTCTTTGTGGTAAGTCATCGAGTCAATTAGGTCGCCATCCTCATTGAACGCTTTGATTTCTACTTCTGTAAAGTGACGAGACTCTTCCATGAACCAGCCACCCAAACCATCTAGGTGGAAACTGATTTCATTGATGTCTTGACCTTCAACTGAAACCGTCAGTTTCTCATCACCACTTAAGCCTTGGCGGTCAGTATCACCGATACCATGACCAATGTGGGTGTTGCCATTCCAGGCACCAAGAGGGTCATCGTTACTTTGAACAGTTACCGTTAAGTCACCATCTGAGAACTCACGCGTATAAGGGTCAACTTCTGTACCCCAATCATCCACACTCGCGTTATCGTCAAACGTACCGATTTGTGTGGTGTGTGTACCTTCAGCAAGAGCATCTTCACTTGGAACAAAGCGCACTTCGGTATCTGCAGGAACTTCTTGTCCTACTTCCAGTACCACCCATTCGTCATTCACATTTGCTTCAATGATGCCGTTTTCTGGCGCTTGGTCTAAACGTAGTGCTGGTTCTTCACGAAGTGTCACACCAACTGTTTGGTCTTCTTGCGCTTGGATGAAGATTTCATCGCCCGCTTCTGGCGCATCGTTGACAGGGTTAACCGTCAAGTCGAGTGTCGTCAGAACTTCATTCTCACCATCACTGATGCTGTATGTGAAGTCCAACTCGCCATTGAAGTTTTCTGTGTGCGTAATAGTGAATGAACCATCGTCATTAGTAACAATTGTCGCATCTGGATCGTTGGTTTGTAGGTTAGATGCCGTTAACTCATCACCTTCAACATCGGTCGCATTAGCGAGTAACTGCTCTTGAGTAATGGTGATTGAATTATCTTCATCGACTTCAGCCTGAATGCCCGAAGTTTCAGGTCCGTCATTCACAGCGATAACATCGATGCCAGCGGTTGTGGTTGCGGTTGCACCGTCTTCGTCAACGACAACAACGTCTAGTGAAATATCACCATCGAAGTTTTCATTTGGCGTAAAGGTGTAAGTACCATTGCCATTATCAACAAATGAGCCGTCATCACCGGAGTACGATACTCCAGACAGTGAAACATCGCCTTCTACATCGGAAGAGTTTGCCAATAATTGCTCATCACTGATCGTGATTTGCCCATCTTCTTGAACTGTGTAAGATGTCGAGCCCGCTACCGGTGGATCATTCTCAGGCGTTACGCTGACATCAATAACAGCTGATGTTGAATCAGTACCGTCAGAGACATCGAATGAGAATTGAACATCACCATTGAAGTTCTCGTTTGGAGCAAAGCTGTATGTGCCGTCGCCATTATCGCTAAGAACACCATCTGCACCTGTGTAGAGCACGTTTTCAATCGACAGTTCATCACCATCAATATCCGACGCGCCTGCAAGCAGGTCTGCATCGGTGAAGAGTAACGTACCGTCTTCTTCAATCGTGAACTGTTGATCTTGCGCTTGTGGCAAGTCATTAACCGGATTCACGGTAATGTCTAGGCCAACTTGAACTGAACCACCATCGTTATCGATGATATCGAAGTTCAGATCTAGGTCACCGTTGTAATCTGCGTTCGGTGTGATGGTGTAGCTGCCATCATCATTGTGTTGGATGGTCGCATTTTCATCAGTAGATAGATTGATAGCTTCTAAGTTATCGCTATCGATATCACCTGCTCTTGCTAGCAATTGCTCTTGGCTTAGCGTGATGGAGCTATCTTCATTGATGGTGTAAGCCAAATCGCCCGATACTGGCGCATCATTGATTGGCAATACATCAACGTTAATGTGTGTTTCAACCGTTGCGCCATCTTCATCTTGAATGGTCACACCCAGTTGAACCTGACCATTGAAGTTTTCGTTGGGTGCAAAGCTGCATGTACCATCACCATTTACAGTGAAGATACCGTCAGAGCCATCGTAGTTAATGCCAACAAGTTCTACATCGCCTTCGATATCCGAAGCATTCACAAGAATCTGAGATTCACTGAACGTCAGAACCGAATCTTCGTCAATGGTGTATGACGTTGGACCCGCAACTGGTGGATCGTTCACTTCAAGAACGGTAATACCTGCTGTGGTTTCATCAATTGCACCTTCTTCATCTGCAACAATCACATCAAGGCTGATATCACCGCTGAAGTTTTCATTAGGAAGGAAGGTATAGCTGCCATCGCCGTTATCTTGGAACACACCATCAGTGCCACTGTAAGTCACAGTATCAACCGACACCGCACCTTCAATATCCGAAGAGTTAGCTAGCAACTGTTCATCAGAAATTGTGATGGCATTGTCTTCATTGACCATGTATGAGGTTGAACCCGCAACTGGCGGATCGTTCTCAGGAGTCACACTCACATCAATGTTAGCGCTGACTGTTTCTGTGCCATCAGACACATCGAAACTGAAGTTCACATCGCCATTGAAGTTTTCATTTGGCGCAAAGGTATAAGTACCATCACCGTGGTCGGTCAGTACGCCATCACCACCTGTATAGCTAATACCTTCAACGGTTAAGTCGTCGCCATCAATATCGGTGGCACCGGTAAGTAAGTCGGCGTCTGTAAATTGAAGCGTACCGTCTTCTGCGATACTGAATTGTTGGTCTTGAGGAACCGGCAAGTCATTAACTGGGTTAACAGTAAGATCGGCGGTTGCTTGAACCGTGTCAGTACCGTCAGTGATGTTGAATTGAATATCAATGTCACCGTTGAAGTTTTC
>NZ_JBFRJM010000034.1:43919-44946 GCF_041468865.1 Vibrio sp. 10N.286.52.C3
GTGAAACTGCCGTCATCGTTAGCTACAACCGTCGCATCACCACCAACTGTTAAGTCACTTGCGGTTAGATCTTCGCCTTCTACATCGGACGCTTGAGACAACAGCTGATCTTGGCTCAGTGTGATTGAACCATCTTCGTTAACGTTGTAAGCCAAATCACCAGACACTGGCGCATCATTGATTGGTAATACGTCAACATTGATGACGGTTTCCACTTCTGCACCATCTTCATCACGAATGGTGACATCAAGCTGAACTTGGCCATTAAAGTTCTCATTTGGAGCGAAGCTACAAGTGCCATCACCATTTACTGAGAAGATACCTTCAGGGCCATCGTAGCTAATACCAACAAGCTCAACATCCCCTTCTACATCTGAGGCATTAAGCAACACTTGAGACTCACTGAAGGTCAGTACTGAGTCTTCATCAATGGTGTAAGACGTTGGGCCTGCAACCGGCGGATCGTTCACTTCAAGAACATTGATACCCGCAGTCGTCGCGTTGGTCGCACCATCTTCATCAGCAACAACCACATCCAGTGCAATTTCACCGCTGAAGTTCTCATTTGGCGAGAAGGTGTAAGTGCCGTTACCATTGATTTCTAGGACACCGTCACTACCAGAGTAAGTTACGCTGTCTATCGATACATCACCTTCAATATCTGAAGATGTTGCCAATAGTTGTGCATCAGAAATGGTAATCGAATTATCTTCATTCACCGTGTAGGACGTTGAGCCCGCAACAGGCGGATCGTTCTCAGGAGTCACGCTAACATCAATGTTTGCAGACACGGTATCGGTACCGTCTGACACATCGAAGCTAAAGCTCACATCACCATTGAAGTTTTCGTTTGGAGCAAAGCTATATGATCCCTCACCCAAGTCAGTCAATACGCCATCAGTGCCTTCATAAGTGATGCCCTCAACCGTCAGGTTATCACCTTCAACGTCTGTCGCGCCTGTAAGCAGATCCGCGTCTGTGAACTGTAAAGTACCGTCTTCTGCAATACTGAACTGTTGATCTTGAG
>NZ_JBFRJM010000035.1:0-1892 GCF_041468865.1 Vibrio sp. 10N.286.52.C3
AATCGAGTAGGAGGAGGCCTCACGGCCTCCGTCCTCTCACACCACCGTACAAGCGTGGGTCGCATACGGCGGTTCCGAATATATTTTCAGTGACTCATACCCATCTCGCAATGAGTACAGGCCCAACTCCTCGAACCATTTTATTGGCATGGCGTGATTTAACTGCGGCGTTAAGGCCAAGTGCCACCACCCTTTATCTGACATCGCTACCTTCCACGCATTGCGCTCCGTTACACCTTGTTGTTGTAACCATGTCGCTATGCCGTATCTGCGTTTGCGTTGTTTTAAGCGGTAACATCGTAGCCGTCGCCGTATCCATTCGTCTAAGCGCTGCAAGCTGCTTTTCCGTATGGCGAGTTTGAAGTAGTGTTGCCAACCTCTTAGGTATTGAGTTAATTCCGCTATGACTGCTTGCAACTCTCGCCCTCGGTTTCGCTTCGTTATCTGCCGCACTCGCTTCTTCATTTGAGTTTGTGCTGCCTTCGATAGATGGATTGTTCCATCTATCCCGAAGCGGTGGCTTAAGTAAGTCCGCTCTGTCACTCTTGTCGCACCACTTTTCTCTCGATTTACCGTGAGCTTCAGCTTTTGCTCCAAGAACTCCGTTATCGACTCTTTAACTCGATAAGCGGCTTCTTCACTATGAACGTAGATTTGGCAGTCGTCTGCATATCGACAGAACTTATGCCCTCTGCGCTCTAACTCTTTATCCAGTTCATCTAATACGATATTGGATAGCAACGGGGATAATGGTCCACCCTGTGGTGTCCCTCTTTGTCTCTGTTCAACCATCCCGTTTCGCATTATGCCTGCCTGTAGATATGACCTGATGAGCTTCAACACTCGTTTATCACTGATGTCCTGTGACAGTCTGTACATCAGTCTATCGTGATTCACTGTGTCGAAGTATTTCGCTAGGTCGATATCTACAACATAACCTCGACCTTCTCGGATGTAATGACTGGCTGCCGTTAATGCATGGTGCGCACTGCGGTTTGGTCTAAATCCGTAACTGCTATTGGAGAACTTGGGGTCATAGATATCTGACAGTACTGAGGTCATTGCCTGTTGGACAACTCTATCAAGCACGGTTGGGATACCTAGTTGCCTTACGCCACCACTAGGTTTAGGGATTTCTATACCAAGTACCGGTTGAGGTTGGTAGCTTCCTTCCAGAAGACTCTGGCGAAGCGCTTGCCCATTTGAAGCCTGTCGAAGTGTTGAGATAGTCGCATCTATGTCGAGTTTGTCGACACCTGCACATCCTTTGTTCTTCTTCACTCTTCGTAGAGCTTGATTCAAGTTGGTTGAAGAGCAGATTTGCTCCATCAACGACGTTGAGATCACCAAGACTCGTCCTCCTGTTTACGCCAATCATGCTTGTCATTCTTCATCACCATGAGCTTTACTTGCTGTATCGCCCATTGGGACGTAGAGATGGTTTTCATCTTGCTATGACCCCACATGATTGAGTGTCTAGTGACTGCTTCTTGATATATTCAGTTCGGGCCTTCCCTTAAGTTGTACTTCCTTAAGGTACTATGCCTTCTGCTGACTTCTTATTGCTCGTCATACCGCATCGCTGCTGTATTAGTCTCTATCGAGACAAGTAATAAGATCTCCCGAGGTAAGACGTTGCTCTTTCCCTTGGCCGTGCCTGATTTATCACTACACACTTCCCGTCGAGGCATCGGGCTATTCTATCTATTGCTAGGTTGCCCAAGTTGTAATGACCTACTATCAGATTTCTGTTCGTCACAACCAAGTTTTGCCATTTGCTTCCTTCAGATTTCACCTCACGGTGAACACCCTTGCATAGGCTAACGGTTCTCGCTCGACTGAGCCCGTAGAGGACTTTCACCTCCTAGATCAACGCCATGCTCGGCGCACAA
>NZ_JBFRJM010000036.1:0-57776 GCF_041468865.1 Vibrio sp. 10N.286.52.C3
GCTGATTTGATCAACAACGCTGGGCTTGGGTAAATCGAAAGTAGCATTAGAACTTGGGGCTCTAAATAAACAAAACGCCAACCGAGTGTTGGCGTTTTGCTCTAGGATGCACGAAGCTTGGAAACTAGAAAGCTAGGAAGCACGAAGCTAGGAAATTAGAAAGCTGTGAATCTAGCAAGTCAAAAATGGCTTTGAGGCTGACTAGCTCATTTTAGGGATCACCGTTATCACAGGGACACCCAAGATATCTTCGATTTCGTCTTTGCGTTTGATTGAAGAATCAAACAGTTCAAACAATACCGCTAAACCAATACCCAAACCGATACCTGCAACGAATCCAGCCAGAATAAAAACAAAAGTCGGCATGTTAGATTTGATACTCGGTGTGAAAGGCAAATCGATAATCTTCACACGTTTGTTTTGCTCGAATACACCAAGCGAACCCGTTAGTTGAGCCATTTCATAACGCTCTGTCAGTTCATCATATAGTTGACGTTTGATTTCAACTTGACGTTTAAGGCGGTACATCTCTTTTGCATTTTCGCCGAAGTTATTGGCCTTGTGTTCTAATTCGAAAATCATAGTTCGAAGGCTTTTGGTCTCTTCAGTTAAAGACTCAAAGCGAGCACGAACCAGCTGTAGGCTGTGTAATTGAGTGACCAGAAGAGGTTGGGTATCAGAAAGTTTGTTCAGTGTCGTACTACTTGCGATGTCCCAAAGCTGGTCGCTGTTCATCGTTGGCTGGGTTACCTCGAGCAAACTCTTACGTTCATTCTCTAGTCTGTCTAGCTCACGCACTTTAGCTTGCACAGCACTGTGCTTGTCCGTGTATTTAGCTTGTAACAAGGTAAGGTCGCTACGAATGTCGATGATCTGGTCTTCTAATTTACCGATCACAGGGTTGGTTCTTGAAAGTTGTTGGTCGATTGACCCTAAACTTTTTTCGACACCCGATAACTCGGCCTCTTTTTCTGCCAATGTTTGTTTGAGTGAAGCTAAGCGATTCAAACTTTGGCTCCGTACCTCAGGCGTCGAATGAACATTCTCATTCATGTATGCAGCTAGCGCTTCTTCTGCTTCTGCAAGCTCTGCGCTACGTTTGTCGATATGGATTTTCAAGAAGTTACTTGAATCTTCAATCGATGAACGTTCCGGTGCGAGTAACTGTTCAATGAAATGTTCACTTACCGAGCGCAGCGTCGCTTCCATTCCATTTGGTGTGTTCGACGTTAGACTTATCTTTAGAAAATCTTTTCCAAGCTGAGTCACCGTTAGACGTTGAGACAGGTCAGTAATGATCTCTTGTTTCTCAATTTCAGGCATATCTGGCGTGGTTAATTGCAGTTCATCAGCGACCGAGTAAAGCACATGTCGACTGTGAAGCAGTGTTCTTAATGCGTTAAGTCGATCTTTGAGCATCGTCGAAACGGCAATGTCTTCCAAGAATGGATTCATCTTGGCCGTTTCTTGAATCAACATACTGGTATGCGCGTCATATTTAGTTGGAGCCAACTTGCTCACACCAAAACCTACAAAGGGCAAAATAAGCATTGGCAGAACGATAACGTAGCGTTGGCGCCACATCGCATTGATGATGACTAATAACCGCAATTTCAGATTATTCATAATAGCTCCAACATCCAATGTACAAAGTTACCACGGTTCTCCCAGCTCTCTTGTTCGACGACAGAGATAGGTGAATTGCTTAGTTGGCGCGCATGATCAAGCGCCCAAATCATTTGGTTCGCACTGCCAACCGTGGTCACGTGCTCTTGGTATGGAACCAAAGCAGGGAACGGTGTTGTGATAATTGGTGTGCCCGCCGCAAGGTATTCCATAAGTTTGAGAGGGCTACAAGCTCGGATCTGCTCATTATCAACAAACGGCAACAAGCTCACATCCCAGTGTTGAGAATAGCTTGGTAGTGTGTGGTGTGGACGAGGGCCAAGGTAATGAACGTTACTCAACTTAGGCAGCATGAGCGTATCAAGCTCGTTTGGACCTATGAAAACAAAGTCCCATTCCGGCATCGCATTCGCAACATGATCAATCATTTCATAATCAAGCCACTTAGAAAGGCTGCCATAAAAACCAGCAATAGGGCGGTGGTTGCTTGGTAAATCTTTTGCTCTTGGTGCGGGTGTTGAAAATAGGTCTACGTCGACACCATGTGGTAGCAAGTGCGCTTTATGCTTTGGAAATTTATCCATCAATTTTTTGCTAGCCGCGAATATAAGCGTCGCTTTATCGATTAACTCTGATTCGTGCTGTGCAACGGTGTCATGATCAACACCAGCCAGCGCGCTAAAATCATCACCGCAGTAATAAACCACAGATGACTCGCCTAAGTGTCCGCACAAATCAACAGCGGTTGGAAGAGAGGTCCATAGGATAGGCGCGTTCAGATTAAGCTCCGCAATAATCGGTTTTAGTTGGTGCAACATCATTTGCTGAGCCAACTTTCTAGAAAATTTAGAAGCAGGCGCAGGGATTGTCTTTAAGTTAACGATAGTAATGTTGTCGTGTCCCTCAGAGTCGAGCATGTTTTGAGTAACGGCTTTGGTTTTACCAAACAACTTGTTGAACGCTCGGCTGGCATCTTTAGCGGACAGCTTCGGTTGTCTTAAGCCAATAGAGTTGACCCATAAGACTTTGTGTTGCTTAGCAAGGTGACGAACTAAATGTTGAGTCGATGAAGGTAGGCCACCAAAGTCTTCACCAAATACGATTAAATCACGCATGGTCACCTCCATGAGTCTCTAACGAATCGAACATATCGGATTCTGTCACTTCAACGGGTTTAATGTGACCGACAACTCGAGCTGGGTTACCGCCTGCGATTGCAAAAGCCGGGATGTTCTTTGTTACTACGCTGCCTGCGGCTATTACGGCACCTTCGCCGATGGTTACGCCACCTTTAACCGTCACATTCGTGCCTAACCAAACATCGGGTTCAAGAATGATGTCACCGATTTGCTGAGGGTCGTCACCTTCACCTAGCGCTCGGCGTTTTGCATCAAGCGGGTGTCCAGAGTATCCAAATAGAAAAGCGCCGCCTGCGATTCGTACGTTGTCAGAGATAACCACTTTACCTCCAACAGCGATAGTCGACTGCCAACCAATGTCGACGTTATTGCCAATCGACAATAGTGGGTGTTCCAAGCCTTCAAGTTGTTGAGTACAACCAGAGAATGTCGTGTGGCCAGAGATACGGCAGTTGTCGCCAATTGTAATTTGCACCGGACCGCTGACGAAAGGCAGTCCACCATACAAATACAGGCGTTTGCCACATTGAGCCACACGACCTTTGAAAGCCGGAGTCCAGTAGAAGAATCGCGTAAAGCCAGAAACCAGATTCACCACTAGCTTGTGCGCTTGATATAGACAGCGATTAAATAGTTTAGGGGTAGGTAGCTCTGCGCTTCTGATGTTTTTCAAAATGAAAAACACATTTCTAATTCGAGAATTAGGATGAAACTTAAGCCAATGTTTGAATTGATGTATAGATACTGACGTCATAATGAAAATCCTCTTTTTTGTTATATAGAAGTACTTTCATATATTGTGCCATCTAATAAATGTAATATTTTCAATAGGTTAAAATGTGTCTTTTAGGTTTTCTCATTTTGACAGGCAGTTTGAGATACATTTGAGACGCAAACTGTGAGTGCTGCGAGGATATAAATCGGCCAGTTGAAGCCTTGAGTCAAAAATGTACCCGACACGATTGTTCCAATCAGACCTGCATAGATCGCATAGGCGACCGCATTGAGTTCGGGGGCGATTTCTGTGGCCGAGTTTTTTAACCTCGTTAGCGTAGAGCGAGAGGTTTTGATCAAAGCAACGATAAGGCAGACAAAAATGATCAGACCAATAAAGCCTGTTTCTGCCAACACACCAAACCAGGTACTGTGAACGGCGTGATTCAGTCCGTCCCAATGCGAACTGTAAAAGAAGTAGTTCGAGAAGAAGTTGTTCAACCCTACGCCGGTCAGTGGATTCTCAACTGCCATCTTTATTGCTGCTTCCCAAGCATAGATTCGACCCATTGCAGATTCATCGATACCTTGTTCAGCGGCACCACCAGAAGATCTGTCTGAGATACCAGCAACTAAATAGAGCACCACGGCCGCGACAGTTCCCACTGAGATTAAGAGAACTTTAGAGCGCACTAGCTTCCACGCAAAAATACCAATCACCGCAATACACCCCAGTAGTCCGCCACGGCTTTGAGTGGCAATAATGGCGGCGAGCAGTAACAGACAAACTAAGGCACTGATTAAACGTTTGGATCGTGAGATGCCAGTCGTGGTGGCTTGGCTTATTGTAAAGGCGAGTGGGAACATCAGTACCAGTGCTAGGTCGTTCGGGTCACCTAACATAGAGCCAAAATCGCGGCCAATAGTCACGCGTGAGCCCTCGACAAGCCCAATACCATTTACTGAGTTGTACACGGCAATAGAGCTGACTAAAGCGCCAGCGTAGATAATCGTCATCGCGGTTTTTGCGAGATTTTCCGTGGTGTTTACTAGCCAAGTAATCGCAAGCGTCATCACTATAATTTTCCAATAAACGCCCTTGAATTCTGCTAGTGCTATTGGCCTGTTGGACGCGAAGATAATACCAATGAAAACCAATACCCAAAATATGGCGAGCCAATTTAAACAAGGGTGCCAGAAGATTTTAAGTTCTTTACTGATTAATGCATGCCATAGAAGAGCCGACAGAGCGCCTAATGAAAGCATCAGCGGTATTTTTAGCGAATAGAGCTGAGGTATAGCTTCGTGAATTCGGAAAAATGAAAAGACAACGAACAATAGAACTAACCAGAATGTTTTGTTTAACACGAATAACCCGGCCAATGGCACAAGAGCGAGCGCCACAATGACAGCAGGGTGAGGCACAAAGTACCAAACAACACCAAGCCCAACACACAAGGTGCTGATCGTGATGATGACTGGCAATCTATTGGCTTCAGGGTTGACCATTGTGACCTCTATTGGCAAATAAACTCTTTAGGACTCGGCTCGTAATCTTTTTAAGACGTAGTTACGCCTGATGTTAAAGATTGCAAAGTAAGTGCCAGTTATGCATTTTATTTAACTTACTGATTTAATGTTGGATTATTAAGTGAGGGCGTAGCCTTGAGGTGAGTTTTGTCATTTTGAGAATCAGTATAAAACTGACTAAAGTACTTAAATCATCAAGCCCAAATAACCAGTTATCGACTAAGGCTAGAATTAACGGTCGAGTTGATAGATTTCCAACAACTGCGGGACAACGGCTTGTGGAGAGTATTGGTTTTTCACGGTTTCTATCGCGTGACTCTTGAGAGAGTCACGTTGCTCGTTCGTCAATGACATCCACAAAGATAAAAACTGTTCTAGCTCAGCTTCTGAATTTGCAAGGTAGCCGTTAACTTGATGCTCGATGAGTTGAGGCAAGTTACCAACTGAGGTGGCGAGAACGGGAATGCCACGAATCATGGCTTCTAATGCCGCCATAGGTAAGCCTTCAAAGCGAGAAGGGATGATTAACAGATCGATTTGGCTCCAGACGTCGTCCATATTGGTCTGATGCCCATGAAAGGTCACATTATCAGGCTGCGATTTAACTAAGATGTCCATTTCTGGCCCGTCACCAAAAAGCTCAAACCGAACATCAGGAAACTGTTTGGCTAATGCAACAAATCGATCAGGCGCTTTTTCATGGCTCAATCGCCCCACAAAACCAACATGGAATGGGCTTGATGAAGGGGAGCTTGTTAACCCGGTTGGCATTTTAACAAAGTTATTCAATTGATGGGTTTGACTCGGCACTTTCGCTTTAATCTTTTCACTGACCACGAGCGACTGATCAGAAAGAAAACTGCTGTAACGGTCGAGCCAATCATAAAGCCATACTTTGCCTGTTGGGGTTTCACCTGCGTGATAAGTGGTGATTTGCTTTGTGTTGTTGAAACGAGGCGGAAGCTTGATTAACTTGCTGACCAAACTGGCTTTGTAACCATGAGCATGGATAAGCCTTGGTTGATAATGTTGAACTGCACGTTTCAGCTGTGTCGCGCTATTGCCATTTGAATCTACAGAACATGAGGCTAAATCGGAGAGGTAACTAAAAGGGATGTTCAGCGCATTCAACTTTTCAACGATGATCGCTTCAGGATTAAACTTAGTCAAAAGAACGATACGAACAGCCTCTGAATACTGAGCGCTTTCCGATATCAGGCCTTGTGCTAATTCTAAAACATGCGTTTCTATGCCTCCAAAAGTTTGGCTGTCGATCAACAGCCAAACCTCATGAAGGTTTATGTCGAGTATACCTTGGTTAGGCTTGATTGTACTCATCTTCCGATTCCCAAGCCTGTTTCTTACGATAAACAGTAGAAGGGCTAAGTTCTAACAGCACAGCAGCGTTTAACACATTCCCATCGCAATGATTGATGGCATGTTGAATGGCTTCACGTTCTATTTGCCACATTGGACGAATAGCACCTTCGCTTGTGGTAAATGCAGGCGTCATCGGCTCGTTGTGAGCTTGAGCAACTGACGATTGTTCCAACTCTTCCGGAGTAATCGGTGGCAACTTAGCTTCTGGTGCTTCAACAACTGCAGGTTGAGGCGCAGTTACTCGAATTGGTGTCACTGATTTAGATGATGGAGCGGCATCTACTTTATTAATCGGAGGCGGTAACATGTCTTTAGTCACGCTCGTTTCATTGTTCAACACCACTATGTTACGGATGATGTTTTGCAACTGACGCACATTGCCTGGCCACGCATAACGTTTAAGTAGATTCTGCGTTTCTTTGTCTATTGATTTAAACTTCTTCTTGTCTTGCTTCGCGTACAGCTTCAAGAAATGATTGCAAAGAGTGACAATGTCACTCCCTCGCTCGCGAAGCGGTGGCATTTCGATAGGCACAACGTGAACACGATAGTAAAGGTCTTCTCTAAAACGTCCTTCTTCTACTTCAACCAGTGGATCGCGGTTGGTCGCACAGATAATTCTGACATCCACTTTAATCTCGCGGTTGCCACCGAGTGGAGTAAACGTACCAGTTTGCAAAAATCTGAGGAGCTTCTTCTGCATCTCCAGTTCCATTTCACAAAGCTCATCGAGAAATAGGGTACCGCCATGCGCTTGCATTGCTGCACCTTTCCGGTCGGTTGTCGCACCGGTAAACGCACCTTTAACGTGACCGAAGATTTCACTCTCCATTAGGTCTCGAGGGATAGCGCCGCAGTTAATGGCCACGAAGGGTTTACCATTACGCTGACTCTCTTGGTGAATCGCTTCCGCACACACTTCTTTACCTGTACCACTTTCGCCGTTAATAAACACGCTGGCAGTGGTTGGTGCTACCGAATCAATGATCTTGTAAACCGCCTGCATGGGTAGGCAAGAGCCAATGAAATTATGAAAACGATCACGATCGAATTTGCTTTGCATGTTATCGACGAGGTTTTCGAGTTTCGCTCTTTTTAGATGCAAGCTAACAGAGGTCTTGAGTCGATCGGCTTGAATGGGTTTCTCTAAGAAGTCTTCTGCACCGCGTTGGATAAGGTCTACCGCGATGTTTACTGAACCATGCGCTGTCGCGATGATGACAGCGGTCGGTATTTCGTTAGCAGTAATCCAATCTAAGACTTCTTCGCCTGGCATGTCAGGAAGCTTAAGGTCGAGAATCACAAGCTGTGGAGAGTGCCTTTCAATGAAGGTCTTAGCTTCCGCGCCGGTTTCGACGTGGAAAATATCATAGGGCTCGTCTTTTACGTACTGCTTGTAGAGTACGGCGAGTGAGGTGGAGTCTTCAACTAACAATACCTTAGGGCGCATTGTGTATTCCTTTTGAAACTTTATCCTAACCAATCAATAACATAGTGATATGTAACCATCAATACGAGTCTTGTGTATTTGTTATCTACCACATGCAATCTTTTAAGAAGCGGCCTGTATAACTTCTCGCATTGCTGTTCATGATGGAGCCCATCTTATGGCGACTATATTAATAACGACTGTTTTGAGTTTTTAATCTGATACCGATAATGAACATGCAAAGCTAGCTGAAGCCTGCCTCTTTCCTTTCAAGCAAGGCTTTTATTGAACGCTCTGCGAGCTCTAGTAATTCGTCAACTTGTCGAAATGCCGCATCATGACTCTGTTCTAAACATAGCTTTTCTAAAGCTCGAGCTAATTCACCCAAAGGGCGATTACCTAACGAAAGCGCTGTGCTGCCGAGAGTGTGGACCTCGAACTCAAGTGTTTGAGCGTCTTTCTGCGTGACAGCCTCTTTTATGGCGACCAAGCGTGTTTGTGATTCTTCGACATAATGGTCGATCAAGATAGGGATAATGTCCGCACTTGTATCGCGAATCATTTGCTCCAGAACGCTTTCATCGACAAGCTTGCTCACTTGTTGTGAGTTTAGATTTGTAGCTGCGTCTGACGCTAAAGTAGAATTCATCAAACTAAGTCCTTTTATTGAGCTTAATATCTGTTAATACTATTAAGTTTTAGTCATTTTCTAGAATAATTTCAACTGGTTGCCGTACAAATAGAGCATTTAATTGGCATCTCACTCATCTTGCTATTGGGTTTGTGACAAACCTAACGGACTGATTTTATTTTGTTTTCTCTTATGAAATATAAACTTAGGTGCCTATAAAGCCTAAGGTGCGGGTAGATCTCAGAAGAAAACGAGCCCGATACAAATAAAAAAGACCACCGCAGTGAAATAACAACAGTGGTCTTAGAGCGGTTTATGTAGTTTAGGCTAATCTAAATAGCAATAACTCAAATAACGATAACCCAAACAATGATAATTTAAACAGCCGTGCTTTAAATCACGAAAAGTAGGACTACGAAGCTTTATCAATTTTTGGCTTTGGGTCGGCTTCTACTTCTTCCTCGCTACTTTCTGAGAAGATATCAGCAACAGCGCTTCTCTCGAGTTCACCTTTTAGATTACCGTCTTCATCAACAACTGGAAGAGAGTAGTCACAAGACATAGTGTCCGGTAGCACTTCTTCAATCACCGCATCTGGTAAGATGGCAGGGACTTCTTCGTATATCTCATCACTAAAATCATGTACCGATGAATCTTCAACGGCGTCTTGTAGACTTTCTTGTGTGACTAGGCCTTGATAGCCGTCATCTGTTACGTGATAAGCGTAATCGTTTTTAAGCATCTTCATTTGTGCCAAAGCACCTTCAATTGTTTCTGATGTGATTCGATACAGAGGAGGCTGCATAACGGTTTCAACGGTCAGTGCACGAGCACGGTTTACGTCTTTCACGAACGCTTCCACGTAATCATCGGCTGGATTTAGCAGAATCTCATGTGGTGTGCCTTGTTGTACTAACTCGCCGTCTTTCAAAATTGCGATTCTATCGCCTAGGCGGAGTGCTTCGTCCAGATCATGTGTGATGAAAACAATCGTCTTATGAAGCTTCTCTTGAAGTTCAATAAGCTGGTCTTGCATTTCACTTCGAATCAAAGGGTCGAGTGCCGAAAAGGCTTCATCCATTAACAAGATTTCAGCGTTAGTACACAGAGCGCGCGAAAGCCCAACACGTTGTTGCTGACCACCTGAAAGTTGCGCTGGGTATTGCTTGCCGTAACCTTTTAAGCCCACCGTTTCTAACCATTCGTTGGCTTTCGCTAAACGGTCTTCTTTTTTGATGCCTTGTACTTCCAACCCGTACGCAACGTTTTCAACCACAGTGCGATGAGGCATTAAGCCAAAGCGTTGGAATACCATCGACATTTTATGACGACGGAACTCTTCTAGCTGTTTAGTGTTGAGGCTCATCACATCAATGCCTTCAACCATGATTTTACCTTGAGTCGGGTCAATCAAACGGTTGAAGTGGCGAATCAGCGTCGATTTACCCGAGCCAGAAAGCCCCATGATAACGAAGATTTCACCACGGTTAATCTCAAGGTTGATCTCTTTCAAACCAACGGTATGACCCGTATCCGCAAGAATCTGATCTTTGTGTTCGCCGTTTTGAACTCGGTTCATAACAGACATTGGTTTCGGTCCAAACACCTTGTACAGACCACTAATTTCAATCAATGGTTTAGTCATGCTTGAATCCTCCTAAATGCGCATTAGTTCTTCTTGCGTACGCTTGTGAAGCGCGGTCAAAAAGGATTGCGAGGGCAACGATGGCGAAACCATTCATCAAGCCTAATGTGAAGTACTGGTTAGTAATCGATTTGAGAACCGGTTGTCCTAGGCCTTTCACACCAATCATGGATGCGATAACAACCATAGACAGTGCCATCATGATGGTTTGGTTAATACCCGCCATGATCGTTGGCATTGCTAGAGGAAGTTGAACACCCCATAAGCGTTGCTTTTTGCTCGCACCGAAAGCGGTAGCGGCTTCAAGGACTTCTTTATCAACTAAGCGTATGCCTAGGTTAGTTAGACGAATTACAGGTGGAATCGCGTAGATAACCACGGCGATTAGCCCTGGAATCTTACCGATGCCCAGTAGCATTACCACTGGAATCAAATAAACGAACGCAGGCATGGTTTGCATGATATCGAGCATCGGCGTAACAATTGACTGAGCTCGATTTGAACGAGCCATCGCAATACCAATCGGAATGCCCAAGAATATTGAAACCAAGGTACATACAGTGATGATACTGAGCGTCCGCATGGTGTCTTCCCACATTCCAAAGTAACCAATGAGAAGTAGAGAAGCAACACAGCCTAGAGCCAGTTTCCAAGAACGGCTTGCTGCGTAGACAAGGCTGGTACACACAGCCAGGACTATAATCCAAGGTGTTGAGATAAGGAGTTTTTCAAACCAAACGAGGAATGAAAGAAGAGGGTCAAAGAGAGATTCAATCATTTCGCCGTATTCACGGGAAAATTCACGGTATGCGCCATCTAGCGTCTTTTTTATGGTTCGTAAATCACCGCGTTCCATCTCTGGAAAGCTTGATAACCAATTGCTGTCAGCCATTTTATATCCTTATAGTTCGGAGCCACTTGTCCATGCGATAAGAAAATCGCTAATGAAAAGGGCTCCGAATCATGAATAACATCAAGTATAGCGACGTTATTTCTGTTTTATTGTTGAAGCGTAATTACTTGTTATTAAATCAAGCTCTTACAGCTCTGCTTCAACTTTCTTAGCCACTTCTTCAGAAACCCATGGGTGCCATACTTCTGGGAATTCACTTAAGAAATGCAGACTCGCTTCTTCGCCATCAGCTTGGTTGTCTTCCATCCAAGCAAGTAGCGAGTTCATTTTGTCGTTCGTGAAACCACGTTTAGTAAAGTAGTCGTACGCTTCAGGAGCACGTGACGCAAAACTTTCAGTGGTAATCGTGTGAACAGGTGAAGGCGGGTACATGGTCGCTTTTGGCGATTCACAATCTTCTTTGGTGGTACAGTTAAGGAACTCTTCCTCATTAACGCCACTGCCAAAGTCGACTTTAACCATGTCGTATTTACCTAGAACAGCGGTCGGTGCCCAGTAGTAACCAAACCAAGCTTCTTCACGTTCATAAGCTTTTGCGATAGAGCCAGATAAGCCGGCACTCGAGCCTGGATCAACAATCGTGAAACCGCTGTTTTCTAGCTCAAGAGCATTAAACAAGTTTCCGGCGCTGATCTGACAGTTCCAGCCTGCAGGGCAGCTGTAGAATGCAGATGTATCTGGGTCTTCAGGGTGTTTGAATAAGCTTGCGTTTTTGCGTACGCCTTCGATGGTTGCCATTTCAGGGTACTGTTTTACTAGGTAAGCTGGAACCCAAAAGCCTTCTTCGCCGCCGTTCACAAGTGCTTTACCTGCGTAGCGAAGACGTTTTTCTTCAACACCTTTATCTAATGCGTCTTTTAAGCTGTTGCTCCAAAGTTCAGGTGCAACATCAGGCTGGCCTTTTTCGATCATAGACGTGCCTGTTGGCATAGTGTCGCCAGGGATAAGTTCAGCATCACACCCATAACCATGTTCAAGGATGAATTGGTCGATATTGGCGATCAGTGTTGCAGAGTTCCAGTTCATATCTGCGATTGTTACGCTGCCACATTCTCCAGCGTTAGCATTACCGCTGGCTGCTGCTACTAACAAAAATACGGAGCTTAACTTGTATTTCATATTGAGTTTCCTTTCTCTTTAATAATACAACTAAGGTAACCAAGGTAAATTGATTATCTAAATTGCTCGATGGTGATCCTTTCCGTGTATTTGAACCATTTGAGCAGAAGGAGGGATGGGTGAAGTTTGAATAGATAAACGTCCAAAGTCAGTGAAGTGTGATTTGCCAATTCATCCACTGTGTTTCAACAGCCATCGGATAACTTTGTCAAACTATTACAAATTCGTCAAAAACCACCTCTATTTATAATCTTAGGGAATAATCGTACGAATTCCATCTTTGATGCGATTTACATGGCACTTTAACCGCCTGTGTCACATTACCGCTAAAGTTAGGTGTGGGGCTGTTGATTTTTGGATGAGTTTAAAGGTGGTAAGACCACAACTTGCGTGAGTGAAATGCGTTGAATAGTTTTTAAAATCGTATTTTTAGTCATATTTTCGCCAAAAACACTCAATTTGGTTTTTATTTATTCAGAACTGTTGGAGCTTGAAGTCTAATAAGATAGGTGGCTGTCATGGTTTAATGACAGCCAGAAAGTAGCAAAAGAAAGTTACATCGGAAGGTTCAAAAACTCATTTTGATACAGCTTGTTTGCCAAGCTATCGCGAAACTTAGCGGGGATGAATTTCATTCGATTGATTTGTCTGACCAACTCTTGTGCAAAGCTAGGTTTTTGTTTCATGTTCATCACGCAGCCCATTAGATTGATACTTTGTGCATCAAGCAGCTTTTTCGCTTGTTCTAGGTGGTGACTCGACGTTTCACCATAAGCGACAACCATTAGTGTGCTTTCACAAGCACTCGCCACAGACTGCGCCGGAATGTTTCCTTTGTTTATGTTGAGAAGCGGTGAGGTATCAATGATGACTCTGTCGTATTTCTCTAACCATTTGTTGACCACTTTTTGTAACGTTGTCGGATCTTTATAAGCCAATTGCGTTGAAGCAACTTGTGGAGCAGGGACACCGATAAATGTACGCTGAGATTCAACATGTTCAATCAATTGACCTTGCTGATTATCTTCTAGCATATTCAAATCTTTGAAAGCAGGGTTGAATAAGTTGAGATCAACATAAAGCGTAGAATGACCCGCAAGAAGAAAACGCTCGGCTAATGCGGTTGCAATAGATGTTACGCCGTCACCTGAATGGCAGGCGGTGACGCATATTGATTTTTGGCCGTTAAGTTCAGAAGCTAAATACAGTTGCTCGACTTCGGCATGGGTCGCTGAAATAGTCATTATAAAGCTCCTATTAATACGATGGTCGTGGTGATACGCAGTATGTCATCAAGTCCGACTCGTGCTTTCTCAATAAAACTTTCGCGACGGTCTGGAATGTAAATCGTGTCACCGGCGCGCAGCACCGGCAGGTTGTAAATGTTCGCCGTTTTGCTGAATTCAACAAGGTCAAAAGTACGAGCCTGACCTTGGCAACAAGACATATTGACGATGGTAATTTTCTCTACGTAAGCATTGTCGGTAGGGCCTGCAGCTTCTGCCAGAATATCTAGAATGGTCATGTTGTCGTTGAATACATAACGCCCTGGGTTGTTAATCGCACCAAGCACACGAACGGTTTCTTCTTTCGGTGTATCTAACCAGTTTTTGCCTTTCTCTGGGATGTAAATCGTGTCGCCAGTGGTTACGTTTGGCAGTAACGATTCGTCACCGGTTTCGAAGTACAGTGATAAGTTAAGTTTGCTTACTTGCGAATAGGTTTTGTCACGATGCGTTACTCGAACATTGTGGATGTCGGCATCCTTTGTTGGGCCATCAGCCGCTGACAAGATATCAAGGAAGTGCATGTCTTTGGTGAAGCGGTAACGACCAGGCGCATTCACTTGTCCAAAGATGTAGATCGAAGCATCAGAGCTTTGACGAACCCATTGTGATTTATTGTCTGAAGGATCTTGTGGCAAGTCGTGAACACGCACGATAGAGCCCGCTCGAATTTGTGGCATTTGGTCACGTGGCGCACCATTTCGAATAAAATCATCAAGGTTAAACACAACTAGCTTTCTACCAGTAACAACTTCGATTTTCGATGTGTCAGCGCGTAGCGTAGGGCCACCGACGTGTGCCAATAATCCCATGAAATTCATTTCATCTGACCATTCAATACGACCAGGTCGATTCACCTCACCAATCACGTTAACTGCTCTGTCTGGCGTGATTTTCAACCAAGACTTCTCGTTCATGTCGGTTTTCTCGGGAACGAAAATCGCGTCACCAGCTTTGATGCTAGGAGGGTTAGAGTTAGGTAAGCCTTCAGTGTAAGCCGCCAAATCGAATTTAAGCACTCTGCCATCTGCTTTGATAACACGGATTTGTCGTGACTCTGCAAATCGAGTTGGGCCGCCCGCATTCGCCAAGATATCCATAAAGGTCGCGTCTCTTTTGCCTTCAAAAGCACCAGGGGCTGCGACTTCGCCCATTACGTAAACCATGTTGGCGCCGGATTTGATCTCTTCTTCTTGCTTGGGAACGAAAATGGTCGCACCCGGGCGTAAAATTGGAAGCAGACTTTCGTCACCAGAATCTAAGTAACGTTTTAGGTTGAATAGCGTTGGGGTGTTGTTCGAAATCACTCGGATTTGCTCAACACTGGCATAACGAGTTACGCCGCCCGAACGCATAAGTACGTCGACAAGGTCGGTGTTCTCTTTGTAAGTGAACGAACCCGGCGCGTTCACCTCACCAAACACTTTGATGGAGTTACGAGAATCAGCACTGTCACCTGAGTTAGCAAGCTTTGCTGCGTCAAACTCTTGCTCGATGTTACCGACTAATGGAGAAGCTGGAACGAATAGTGAATCCAGTGATTGAAGAGTAGGTAATGCTGACTCGTCTCCTGAATCAAGGAATCGTTTGTAGTTAAACTCTTTCTTATCTGCGCCTCGCTTAAGAATCAGCTTATCCAGTTGCGCGCCCGGGCGTAAACCACCCGCAGCGTAAAGTGCCATTTGGATGCTAGAACCTAATGAGAGCGTGTATTCGCCAGGCTGTTCTACATAACCTTGCACGTAGATGATGATTTGCTGCTCTTTTACATACACTGAAGCGTTCGAAAGATCTTTGTAAGCGGTTGCCAGCGACTCTAGAACGACTTTGTTAAGCTGTTCGCTGTCGTAACCCGCAACAAACACAGCGCCTACTTCTGGAAGAGTAATACGGCCACGCTTATCCACTTGGAACCCCGTGTTTAAGGTACTTTCACCGGGTACGTTAACTTGGATTAGATCACCGACTTGAACCGCGTCTGAAAACTCATCGTTAGCATTGACGACATTCGCAAAGCATAACGATAGGGTGATGATAAAAGCGATCAAGGATTTCATAATCCACCTCCCATTTTCTCGGCATTCTTAGGCGAGACAATTTCAATACTTACTCGGCGGTTCGTTAAACGCGTGCCGTCGGATTCACCTTCAAAAAGAGGGACGGTTTCGCCAACAGAGACGGCTTTGATTCGTTGAGCGCCTAGTCCAAAAATAGTCAGGTAGCGTTCGACTTGTTTCGCTCGTCCAAGTGCTAACTTGTCGTTGTATTCTTCGGCACCCGTTGCATCAGCATGGCCGGTAACAACAAGGTCTAGGGATTTGTGTTCTTTAAGTAAAGTGGTCGCCTCGGCCAGTCTTCCCATATATTTAGGATTTACTTCAGTCGAGTTTTCCGCAAATTGGTTGTCAACATTAAGTAGGTCATACAACTGTTCAATAACCGACAGTTGCATTCTAAATTGATTTTCATTTTGTGGTGGCTCACAGCGGGCTTGAGAGGTTACGTAATCCAGTTGGACTTCAAGTTCATTTAGGCGTTTTCTTTGGATCACTAAGTCGTTGGCTGCATCCAGTAGTAGACCGCCTTGAAGTTCACGAGCAATACGATTTTGCTTTTCGATTGCTTGAACAACAGCAGCTGGGAAACACCAACGAGCACCTTCTTGGATCAAAGCATCAAGGTGCAATTTAGCGAGCTGCCAATCAAAGCGTAATCCATGTTCTGGACCAAGAGGCTCGTCTGGCATGACAGGAGAGAAGTCTGAGTTTTGATAGTTAATAGAATCGTAACTTTCAGCCAAACCCCCTGTGCCTTGTTCAGGATAGCTAGTGCAGCCACCCAGAACGAGAGCGGACAGAGAAAGGGCTATGTAGTTTTTCAGTATTTTCATGCCAACGTCCTATGTTTCTAATTTTTCTTATTATTTTTTGTTACTTCTAGCTTAGTGGGTCTTCATGAATTTGCAGGATTTTTTGAATTTACTGGGATAGCGTGGCCAATACGTAGTAGGTTCATAATTTCAAGAGGCTGACCAGTCACATTTTCAAGTCGCATGTTGCGTTCGCGCTCAGTCAGACGTTTGAACATATAAACAATCGCGCCAACACCAGATGAATCTAAAAACTCCACCTGGCTAAAATCAACTTCGATTTCAGGGTGACCATCGTTAGAAATCACATCATCGATGTCGGTTTGTGCATCACGACTGCCTGCTGCATCCAGATCACCGAAAATAGAAAGTGTCAGTGTCGTTGTGTTTAAATCAGTCTTACGTAGTTCCATAGCGATATCTCCTTTTAAGTATGTATGGACAACTGCACTGAATGTGCCAACTTTTATGTTGTTATTTTTCAATAATTTATGTTTAGTACGAATTCCTATCTCAAATTGAGAAAAGACGTTTCTCAATATGAGAACTAAAAACGGCGGAATATATGAGAGTTATAGATCATTAATTTAATGAATAAATGAAAAGGTTAGATAAGGTTGATGAGTGGATCGCATCTTCTAGCAAAGGTTGTCTACCTACGTGTCAGAACGCTTAGGATTAAAGGCGTTTGTTGACTACTACAGATATCAATACGGAGCAGATGATGAGATTAACTAAATTGGCGATAGCAACTCTATGGGCGTGTTCGCTTTCTTCTCATTCATCCTATTTACCTCCCGACCATTTGGTACTGGCCAATACATACCAACAAGGCATTGATGTTTCTGAATACTGGAAGAGTGAAAAGCTTGATGGGATTCGGGCTCTTTGGGACGGACAACATCTTTATACACGCAATGGTAATCGCATTTACTCACCCAAGTGGTTTACTGAAAACTTGCCTAAGGTCCATCTCGAAGGAGAGTTGTGGGCAGGAAGGGGCAAGTTCCACCTTGTTCAATCTACCGTTCTCGATCATACGCCGAGTGACACAGCATGGCGCCAAATCGATTTCATGCTGTTTGATATGCCAGGCGCTGCGGGAGATTATCAAAAGCGCTATTACAACATTTTGCATTGGGTTAGCGTGATTGGAGAATCTCATGTCAGCTACATAGAACATGTACCAATTCACAGTGAAGAGGCTTTGTTTCATCAACTTGATAATGTCGATGAGCGTAATGGCGAAGGTTTGATGCTTAGAAAAATCACCAGTCGTTATCAAGCAGGCCGAAGTAATGATTTGTTAAAACTGAAAAGGCATCATGATGCCGAAGCCACAGTTATTGGCTACAAGGGTGGGACAGGGAAGTATAAAGGGATGATGGGTTCAATCTTGGTTCACACAGAAGAGGGTGTGGAATTTTATATAGGCAGCGGGTTCAGTGACCAAATGAGACTCGCACCGCCAGAGATCGGCAGCCGTATTACCTTTCGTTACAATGGTTTTACTGAAAACGGAAAACCCAAGTTTGCGCGCTTTGTTCGAGAGAAGAGTGAATATTAAGGCAGATACGATCTACCTGACCATTAAACGAAAAAGAGCCCTGAAAATCAGAGCTCTTTTTTTATTCGAAATCAGATAGACCGACTTAGCGAGTACGAATCTAGCGAGAACTAAATTCTAACTGAACGTCATCGTCCTGCTTGTGCATCCAGTGTAGACGCATACCCAGCATAATCGCGGCTGACGTTAGACCGACGATGAAACCAATCCAGAAGCCGTGCGCACCCATAGGGTCAACAATCCAATCTTTCATACCCAAGATGTAACCGATAGGAAGACCAAGCAACCAGTAAGCCACAAAGGTGATGTTGAAGATTGAACGCATGTCTTTGTAGCCACGCAGAGCACCCGCAGCGATAACTTGGATGGCGTCAGTACATTGATAAACCGCCGCGAACAACAGCAACTGCATTGCAACCATAATTACTGCCGTGTTCTCTGTGTAAAGTAATGCAACCTGTTCTCTAAACAGAATCGTTAACGCCGCTGTCATAAGGGCTGTCACTAAACCAACAATGATACCCACGTGTGTCGCGATCTTCGCACCTTCGGTGTTGTTTTCGCCCAACTTATGGCCAACACGAATACTCACGGCTGCACCGATACTCATTGGAATCATGAAGACCAGCGAAGAGAAGTTGATCGCGACTTGGTGCGCGGCAACAATCAATGAACCCAATGGTGCAACTAACAGAGAAACCACCGCAAACAGAGTTACCTCGAAGAAGATAGCGGCCGCCACAGGGAAACCAAGTCTAAACAGACGAATTTGAGCTTTAAGTTGCGGCTTATGGAACGTACCGAAGATGTTGATTTTCGCCAAACGCTTTGATGTTAAAACGTAAGCGAACAGTAGTGCAAACATCACCCAATATACGATAGCCGTTGCAACGCCACAGCCAACACCACCCAGAGCAGGAGCACCAAGTTTTCCGTATACGAACATCCAGTTCAGCGGGATGTTTAATAGCAAGCCAATAAAACCAATCACCATCGCAGGCTTGGTTAAAGACATACCATCGGTAAAGCTTCGCAATGTTTGGAACAACAAAAACGCAGGTACAGCAAACATCACCGCATTCATATAGCCGATGGTCTTTTCCGCCATGAGTTGTTCAATGTCCATCCACTCCAATATCAATTGTGTTTGAAAAAGCACACCAATGATTGGAAGGGAGATGACGAGCGCTAAAAATGCGCCTTGTTGAATCTCAAATGGAATTTTGACTTGTCGACCAGAACCATTCAGCTGTGCAACGACAGGAACCAACGCCATCAATAAACCGACACCAAATAAGATTGATGGTAGCCAGATACTTGCTGCAATAGAAACCGCCGCCATATCGATAGCACTTACGCCACCGGCCATTACGGTATCAACAAAACCCATTCCAGTTTGTGCAACGGATGCGATCAATACTGGGGTCGCAAGTTTGATTAGATTCGAGGATTCTTCTTTGTAACGATGCACAAACAACTCCAAATAAGAGGGAAAATTAGAATAATAGTGTAGGAAAGGACATTCTGAAGGAATCAGAGACAATGATCTTAAGCTTCCACTGGACGAATCATAAAGAAATGTCACAATAACTGCTATGAAAAACTGTTATTAGGGCGTGTTGATCTTTCGAGCTGATTTTTGCAGCGAGTTGCTGGGCCTTTTTACAAGGCAGAGGCTTTGATGTGTAGCTAGCCTACATGAGAAGCCGATAACGTAGTAAAAATGACCAGCAAACGCTGCCCGAAGGGTTCGAGCTGGGCGCCCCCGCAAAAAGCGTTTTACTCTTTGTTGAGGGAGATTTGCTTAGGATGCTAGGCTACTTCCCCCTCGCCGCGATTAAAACGTTTTTGACTAGGCGTCCCCATCCGAACAAAATTTAACCGCGAAAGGTCAACACGCCCTAGAATGCTAAATAGGAATCTTATGTTTACAGGTATCGTTCAAGGTATGGCAACACTGGTTGCTATCAACAAAAAAGAGTCGTTTCAAAGTCATACCATTGAGCTAAGCGATGAAATGGTTGAAGGATTAGCCATTGGTGCTTCAGTAGCTCATAACGGTTGTTGCTTAACGGTAACGGAAATTTCAGGTAA
Organism: Vibrio sp. 10N.286.52.C3; assembly: GCF_041468865.1. Lineage (NCBI taxonomy): Bacteria > Pseudomonadati > Pseudomonadota > Gammaproteobacteria > Vibrionales > Vibrionaceae > Vibrio > Vibrio sp. 10N.286.52.C3. The sequence goes on from NZ_JBFRJM010000036.1 coordinate 19,943, forward strand.
CCAGATTGCTTTTGAGTTAATGCAAGCGACATTGCGATTGACGAACTTAGGCCAACTGAATGCTGGTGACAAAGTGAAGCCTTATCAAGTTCAAATCATCATTTAGTGATTAAAAAAGTAATATCTCTTGTTATCAGTTTAGTCAACGATGAAGCTAGGGCAATATTACCCCAGCAACATAGTGGTACGCTGTTATCATTTTTCAGAGCTAGATAGTGCTTTTTGCGCAGCTTGACCAATAGAATCTATATCTGCATTATTTGTAGCTAGAAACTGTTCAAATAATGGCATCAAAGCTCCCATCTTTTCATCGATAGCATGACGTACAGTATCTACAACTACTTGAGTGCCACGCTCAATCTCAACATTGATATTTGAACCACTTTGCTTTTCTTCGAATGTCGTCATTCTACGAGTTTCTGGAATGAGCCAGACATCAAACCATCTTTCTTTTTTATTAACGTCAGATACAGTTAAACTCGCACCATTTAGAGCAATGTAGCCTTTGGGGAAAATGTACTTAATCCACTCTTGTGGAGTAGAAATACGGACTCGATAGTTATCATCGATTTTCTGTACGTCTAGTACAGATGTTTTGAAATCTACGTGTCCTGATAGAGGGTGTCCACCAATTTCAGCTCCATCTTTTGCTGCTCGCTCTACATTAACCCTTTGATTCTCTTCGTACTCACTTAGAGAAGTAATTTCAAGACTTTTAAACATTACATCAAACTTAACACGTGACGGTGTAACCAAGCTTGTGACAGTTAAACAAACACCATCAACAGCAACACTGGCTCCGATTTCTAAGTCTTTACAGAAACCCGCTTCAAATTCTATATCGAAGGTTCTAATGCCATTTTTGTCTTGAATTGATGAAATAGTGGCTACTGATTGAATTATTCCCGTGAACATTGCAGGTCCTCTTGTCATGCTAATTTGGCAGTATAATAGCTAGTTTGGCACTAGTAACTAGAATCGTACCATTCTGCGATGAGTTTCGCTGGTTCATACGAGCCAAACTCACTTTCAATATCAGATTAAAACTACGTTTAACTCTTATGTTTTCAATTGAAATGACAACTAATGTGCAATTTTTGTATCTGCTATCCCATAAATACAAATACATAACGGTTAAAAATAACGGGATAACGGAAGAATGGCATTATTCAACTCACAAACAGCGTCTGAAGCAGGGCGAAAGTCAAAACGAACTAAGTCGAAGCAACTTGTAATCGACCCATCACTTGATAAAGAAGAACTTACGAACAACGCACTAAACGGTGACTACGGTGCAGTTACTCAAAGACAAGTATTGTTGTTGATTATTCAACAGCACCTAAAGCAGAAAGACCGATTGCTAAAGCAAACTATCGATGAAGAAGATCTAGTCAGTGCAGCTTACTTGAAGACTCTTTCAAGAAATGAACTTGAAGAGCTGATGGAGTCACACAATGCTTAAACCAATCAAGAAAGTACTCGAAGACACAGAATCAAGTCACTGTGAAATAACTCATGTTGAGCTTCTTCGTGAAGTCGGCAGCCTAGATCAAGTCCAACGAGAAAAGCTCAAAGACGAACAGTACCAAGAAGCGGCAGAGCAGAGCCTCAAGAGTATTAGAAAGAAAATGCGCAAACATGAACAAACTCGATTGGTGTCTCAAGAAGAAGCACTACTTGAGCAATCAGATAAAGAGCGAGTTCGTCGAGAAAGACTAAAGCAGTTGGGAGGCTCGAATGAATAAAGTTCTAGCTGGACTAATCATAATGATCATGCCACTGGCAATTTCGAACATTTCATTCTCAAGCAACTATGGTGAATTGAGTTCGACATTAGATACCTTAGTTGTACAGCAGGGTGTGATGATAGAGAAAACGGATGTCTTCTTGAAAGATATTGAGTCAATTAAGCAAACAAGTATACAAAACGGTGAGCGAATAGAGTCACTAGAAAAGTTACTTGTTGATTAACCATAGCCCTCGTAGAGATACGGGGGCTTTTTTGTATTCATTAGATTACTGTCTAAGAACACACTTGAATGAATACGCTAAATGTATTCAATTAGGTTGCTATCTGCCGTGAATACAGCCTATCGTAATCGAATCTAGAGCTAAATGAATACAGTAGGTGATGTATGAGCAAAGTAGGTTATATTCGAGTCTCAACTGTTCAACAGAACACAGTCAGACAATTGGATGGCGTTGAACTCGATAAAGTGTTTATTGATAAATGCAGTGGCTCAACTACTGATAGGGAAGAACTGAAGCGACTTAAAGAGTATGTACGTGAAGGTGATACGGTTGTGGTTGATGATATTTCACGTCTTGCTCGTGACATGAAAGATCTACTTGGCTTAATCGAGTTCTTCAACTCCAAGTCGGTAGCGGTTCAGTTCATTAAAGAGAATATGTTGTTCAGTGCTGACAAGAGCAACCCGATGAACGAGCTATTGCTGAATTTGCTCGGTTCTGTGTATCAGTTTGAACGACAAATGCTACTTGAGCGTCAGGCTGAAGGCATAGCGAAAGCTAAAGCGGCAGGTAAGTACAAAGGGCGCACTGCAACAGTAGACAAGCAAGCTATCATTGATTGCCTTGAAAGTGGGTTGTCGATTCGCAAAACTGCTCAGAAGCTAAGTGTCGGGGTATCAACGGTGCAGAGAGCAAAGGCTACATTAATAGCTTGATATTATACCTGCATTATATGATTTGAATTATTTTTTCAGTAAGCTTTTGAAAAATAACAACAAAAAATATTTTTCACTTTATTTTGTTTAGAACTCTACTTTGGCAGGTTAAGGTATATACACGTCACAAGGAAGTGCGAAAACGTATATTAAACAATAGCTTAACTTGAGAGTTCAACAATGTATATTAAACAAGCACAATCACTCGACGATATGCTTCTTTCTGATTCGAATAAGAAACAGCTAAAGATTATCGCAAAAATGAAAGGTTTCTTTCTGATTCACAGTAATAGCACAGGATCAGGCAAATCGCTTGCAGCAAAAATAGTCGCTGATTCTATTTCTGACTCAGCGTTATTTATTGACGCTTCATGCGCACAGTCAGCTAAGCAGATCGACAACTTAGATAGAAAATTAGCGATGAATGATCTATCGAATTGCTCGCCAGTCGTCGTCATTGACGAAATTGATAAACTGAGTTCGCAAAAACTGCAAGCAATATCATCAGCTTATAATAAGTTCTCAACGCGTACTAATTGCGTAGTCATCATGACAGCAAACGCTATCGATAAAATTCCCGCTAACTTACTGTCACGAGTAAACGGCATAGATTTTAATCAGTTAGATAACGAAGAATTAGTAATTGCTAAAGTAGCAGAAATTGTTGATAAAGAAATCGAAGATAAGCAATTAAATAGCAAGTTTATGCAAATTATTTGCATGATTCTCAGTGCCTCGAACGGTGATATTCGCAAAGTCTTTGCATACACAGAGAAGTATCTTCTCACTCGAGAGATTGACAAAAATCCGCTTATTTCTTCAGGCTATTAAGGTGATGCTACATGAATGTTGTTAAATTAGATGATTTTATTGAACAGTCAGAGCTACAAAGTATTGCAGAATGCACTGATAGTCTTCAGCTTGTAGAGAAATATTTCGAGCAATCTGATATCAAATGGGGCTTCTGCCGCTTCACGAAAGATAAGATGACACTTACGCCGAGTGAGCTTAATGCAGACATTCAGCTCTGGTTGCAGCGTAAAAAAGTCGATGTATCGTTTCACAAGCCACGCTATGTTAACGCTGCGTTAACTCAATATGACGTGAATATGTACGATGCGACAATTGATCAGCTACGAGAGCGCTTAAAATACGACGATACGCTCTCAGATGAGTTTGTAAAGCTGAAAAAACATGCACAATTCAGTGATGATGACATACTGATTTTCAAATCTTGGATTTGGAATGTTAAGCGCACAATTAACAAATTAGAGAAAGAGCAAGTACCGATGCCGCTGCTGTTCTCTGTTGAACAGCGTTTCGGAAAGAGTACTTTCAATCAAAAATTGTACGAACCTATTGCTGAGTTAGCGTTGAGACGTGATGTTTCTAGTATCAAAGACACATTCGGTAACGGCTTGTGGCGAAAGCTGCTTGTTGTTGATTTTGATGAAATTTCTTCGATAAACAACTCAATGCTCTCAAAGTTCAAAGAATGGTGTTATGCAGATAAAGTTGCGATGCGAAATCCGAACACGTCTACGATGCTTCAATTTGAAAAAGTAACGAATGCGATAGCGTCAAGTAACGTCGATGTTAGTGATATTTTAAAAGATCCAACCGGCTCACGCCGTATTTGGCAGGTGAATTTAAAAAAGCCGCTTTTCGACGCACTAGAGCACGTAGATTTTGAAAATTTGTGGCGATGCGTAGATGAAAGTGATGTTTGCCCGCTATACGTAGACAAGAATATAGAGCGCATTACGCAAATTCAGTATGAAACTCAGCGTAGTCGTTCATCGGTTGAGATTTGGCTAGATGAATTTCGTGAGACTAATGTTAAAGCATCGTATAAAGCGTTAGAGCTTTTTGCGTTGTATGACTCATGGCGTAAAGTTAACAAAGAGAAAAGCTTGTCGAGTACTGCATTCGGCAAGCAAGTTGTACAGCTCGGGATTGAACGACGACGCAAAAATTCAGGCAATTATTACTTTTTTGATGTGTAAAAAGTGATTTAGCAACTATGCATACTATACACGCTCTACACGTTAACGTGTAGGCGGTGTATTGTAGTGTATGGTTACGCAGCTATTTTATCTGAAAATTGCGCTCTCATTTCTGAGGCAAATGCTTGTAGCCTAAATCGAGCACTCGCTGGCAATTCTATTTGTGCATAGCCACATATATCTTTGATGGTTGCAAGCGCACAACCATTTTGTATTGCATAATTAAACGCCTCAGCAATATTGGCAGAACAAGGGTTAGATCTTAGTGCCTCAATAGGCTGCTCTTGCTCAACCTTATTGTCTGCACAGAGTCCTGATGGATTTGTAACTGAATCATTAGTCGATAAAGTTGAATTGTTTGCTATGTCAGCTTGTTGTTCAGGCATGGGAATGTTGACTGTTTGTTGCTGCATTTCACATTCTATATCCCACTCGTCTAACTCATACTCACAGCCGATGAAATCGTAATCTTCTACCGTGACTCGCCCGAAAGCTTCCCCTTGAATATCAGCATCATATGTTGCCAAAAATGTGTATTGAATTTTACCAATTGAGACCGCATACAAGTAAGGTTTGCCGTTTTTCATGATGAGTAACCCTGCACTTTGTTCTGCATTCTTTCGTATTTTTGGATATCGGATGCCGCAAGTATAGAAATCGGGCTTTTTAGTTCTTTTATGACCTGATGCGCTAATTACTGGCTCACGATTTTGCTCAATAAGAGAATCAAAAAAGCGGCGTGTTTCTGCGTAAAATTCTTGATGTTGCTTTTGTGCTCTTTCTGCTCGTGACATGCCGCGATAATCCGGTGCTTTAGTATTGAAGTTCAGCCAGAGAGTTGATTTTTCTGAGATACATTCGCGATCAAGTGACAGTGCTTGAATTTTAACAGTTAAATCGGATGACGTATTACATTTGGCATTTCGGTTGTCATAAAGGCAATGAGTGAAGCCCGATACGTGATCGTCCGAAAGGTTAACGGTGCGGATGACTTGATGAGTTGTTTTTGAATTGGAGAATTCAATATATGGGATAGATGTTTCCATGAGTTATTCCTATGTCAAAGTTATATATTTCAGCTCGCCAAAGCTTAAGAGCGCAAAGAGGTGCACTGTTGGCGCAGTGCAAAAACCTGACAAGGAAGTAGTACGTTGAAAACATACGCACCTCTTTGCGCTCTCACATATATTTATATTTCTGGAGTAAAGGGATCTGGTGAAAGTTGTAGAAACAGGCAACTTTTTATTCACCTACGTCGTACTTGTTAGTAGCAAGGAAATGAACGTAAAGAACACAAAGAATGTACTGAAAGCAATGAAGTTGATGAATGTATTGAAAGTAATGAAGTCAATGAAACTAATGAAGATAACGACAAAAATTGTCGGTATCGGAGCTTCAACGCTTCGCTTTCATCAAGTAGATGGTCTTGCGGTTCTTTGGATGAGTCTCTATTGGTAGACTAAGAGACTGCTGCGCAGTCACCGTCTTGCGATAGCACTACGTGCTACCGGACAGTTTAGCTTTTGATTGCTTGTTGGTTATCTTTGACTTGTATAGCGCAAGCTAGATGCTCTTCAGTGCGATTTCAAACGGTTTCAACTGGCTAGTATACGCTTTGGTCGAATTAGTCTTTAACGTCGCTTAGAATCGATTCTAGACGTTAAACAGCTTTCGACATGGATTTACCTTGCATAAATACGGTTGAACCTGTTGATTCACTTCAATCGTAATTTCGCTTGTTTTGTTAAGCAGCAGCGGCTGCTTTTTTGGGTTTGTTAAATACAACAAACGAACGAGAGGTGAATCAAAATGCTTTGTCCAAGCTTATTATCAAGTCAAAATATCGATCCCGAAATTAGTCTTTCTAATCAACAAATCGACCGTTCTTATTTGGTTGAACGCATTTGGGATCAAATCTACGCAACTGATCAAAAAAGAAAGAGTGGTTTAACTGATAACGATTGCCGCTACTTTGACCGACTCTTAACTGCTATCAAAGAATGGAGCCAAGAAGAGCTACTGGAACTTGCAGATGCAACGCCTAGTGAGTTTAGAAAAGAATTCAGGGGGTGGTAGACATGCTTCTTGAATCAATCAGAGCCGCGACACATGAACCAGCCATACGTTTTAAGACTGACACAACAGAAGCGCGTCAGCGGGTCGTTAACCTTACTGTTGCTGAAGTGCGCAAGAAAGCCGAACAAGGCGAGACTGTTGCACAGTTGACGCTCGATCACGTATCTAACGCCCAATATCAGTTAGTTGACTGGCTACTGTCGTATTTTGAAAAGGAAGGGTTTAGATTTGGTGGTTCATTGAAGATGTGATTGTTTAGGAACATATCGACTAACATGCTATTTTTTAGATAAATGTCACGAACCGTGTAAACGCCTAGTGGTTATAATTTTACATCTTAGTTGGTAAAAAATTGTTAATAACAAGAAGGATAATAATGACTAACTTTTCTAAAACAACATTGGCGTCATTCATCACATTGTCTTTAATCGGTTGTGGTGGAGGGGGGGGAGGCTCAAGTGATGAGACCGTCGCTCAAACGCTTTCAGGCAAGGTGATCGATGGATATATTTCCGGTGCAACTGTATTTCTAGACTTGAATTTTAATGGCAAGCTTGATGAGGGTGAGCCAAGTGCCGTTACCGACATCAACGGAGACTTTGATTTAAAATTGAGTGGAGCATCTGCACGATGTTCCGAATATGTCCCTACAGTTACTTTAGTGCCAGTTGGCGCGATAGATTCTGATTATCCCGACACACCTATTGAAGAAGCTTACACTATGGTTTCACCTCCTAGCTTTGCTATGGGGACTAACGAAGACCTCTTAAACCTTACACCGCTAACTAGTATAGTTTGGTCGTCAGTGGAAAAAGAGCTGGCTGAAGCAGGGCAATCCCTTTCTTGTGACGCTATTGTGGCTGAGCAAGAGCTACGTGCTAACATTTCAGGTAGATTAGAACAGCAAGAGCATCGTTTTGCATCTCGATACAACATTACAGTTGAAGAACTTTACGGTGATTATGTCGAGAGTGGAAACACAGAGTTACATACCTTCGCGCAGTCACTAGTTCCGGGCTTGCAAGCTTCTTATGCTGAAACACTTGAACTTGAAGCTAGTTATCCAAATGCCGACTATGTGTACGTCGAGTATTTTCTTGGAATGCTCGATTTTGATGAGCTTTACGATGACAAGTGGTACCGGAAAGAATTTGTACAAGCATCCACAGGGAATTGGGATACAAAAACTAATCTGATGACCGATGACCTACTCAGTCGGTTAGCAGTTGTAGAGCAGTATTCGCAACGAACTAAGCTGACGGATACAATTGAGTACGAAGACAATATGTATATGACAAGGGATACAAACTGGACTAACGAAAACCCTTCATATAACTGTGGTGCCAATGAGAGTTACATGCAGAGGTCAGAGATCTCCTACGGATTCGCCAATCAGGCAACTAATGTGACTGCGTACGATGTGATGCCTATTAGCTCTTGGGAAGACTGTCAATCAATGGATCGCGTTGCCTACAATCATTCACAGGAATTAATTACTAAAGTATATTATCCCGGAACAACGACTCCGTATACAGAGTCGCACCATTCGTATGTGTCCGATGACCCAGGCGATACATCTGGCATGGAGCACTTAATCGGTTTGGGAGATAACCTCGACAACTTAGACGGCTCGGAATTGAACAGCCTAAATTACATTGATACTTCGTTCGAAAATACAGACGACTATGGTTCTGTCGGCTGGCGTCGAATTATGAATGTGTACACAGGTGACGAAAGCCGTCAAACACAAACGGTTCATGTTCACACAAATACCGACTCATATACGGTCTACACATACAACCCTGATGGTACGCACTCTAAGCTATGCGGTCTTTGGTCCACTGGTGAGCTGGCTGATAATTGTCACCCCGCGCAGTAAACGAATTACAGAGGGTTCTTTGAACCCTCTGTAATGACAGTTAAAAAATGCTCGCTTCAATCTTCTTCACCCAATATCTTATCGATAACTTGTTCTATCTGCTCAAATGATCCATTCATTCGCGCCTTTCTCAACGCCACTAAATCAGACAACTTGCCAGTTGAACTGTTAAGAATTGAAGTGGCATCATGCTTTGACAAATCATCGGTAAAGTCAGACACGTCCATTTCTTCTTGAACTCTATCTAGTTCAAACAAAGCATTAAAAACAGTAAGTTGAGTAGTGACTTTCGAACCTAGTACAGATTTCTTGGCGACATCACGCGCTAGTTGTCCAACATAGGTATCTGAAACCGTTGGTGCCTTGGATCGCATCAACTGCTTTTCATACTCAATTGATTGGGCGAGAGAATTACAGTGAATAACCATACATCTTAATTCTGTAAGCGCGTCGGTAACACTGGTTGATAAGTAGTTGCTACTTGCAATTTCATCATCAATAGCGCGGCTATGTTGTTTAAAGCTCGTTAATTCAATTGGTTTAACAGTGATTCCTGATGTTGTGAGAGTTTGTTCTTCCGCTTCTTCTAAGCGTTCTAGTTTTAACTCGGCAGCATATAAAGCGGCTTCTAGTTCTTTAATTCGTTGTTGTTCTTTAGATACTTTCATCTTTTACACTACTAAGTTACGTTGATTGATTCGAAGCCATTCACGGAAAGCGTTACTATCTGTTTTAACTACGGGATTAGGCATGCTTGAGTAGTGCCGACACTCTCGAAGAAACTGACCGAGGTACTTGCCGTGAAGCAAGTACGTAATGTCGTCAGCCAAGTCTTCCATTGACCCCCTAGTACCTAGTCGTGGTTCAACTGTTGCAAGGTAATCAATTGGTTTGTCTTTTAATACGTTGTCGAATTCTGCTTGATATGCCATAACAGCGTTTGGTGATTGTTGTTCAAGTCGCGCCAATCGACTAACAACACTGTAAAAGAATACACCATCTAGTGCAGATGCAGTTTTTTTCATTTCTTGGAAGTACATATTCAAATCCCGTTTCTAATAATTATTGTTTCGGCTTTCGCTAGCCAGTAGTTGGCAGCTAATAAATCTTCTCTTTGTGACACCGTAATGTCGTTACGATCTAACTGACGTTGAACCCAGTTCTTGAATTGAGAACTAGTGAAAGTCATTTGCTCGTGGGTTAGGGTAGTGCGACCAACAGCGAATTTAAGATCTTCACTTGTTTTATCGAAGGCATAGAGTACTTGAGACTCTTCTTTGTTCTTTTTAAGTTGTTCACTCTCAGCTTGTTGCCTAATGCGCTTTAGCTCGCTCTCATGAGCGGATAGAAGCGTTTCTAAGTCATCATCGTCTAGCCATTGATTCAGGCTACCAGCAACACGACAAGAAGCTTGGAATGCTTCAGGAACTTGATATTGAATGGCATCAAGAACAGCACTAGCAAGCCACTTGTTTGAACTATCACGTTGAACATGATTCAAGTTAATTTGCATAACCAAGTTCTCCTAAACGTGCTCTAAAACGATTAACGTACTTGAGTACTGTGTTCCGTGAACAACCGTTTTCACGAGCTAATGAAGTAATTGATTTGAGACCTAAGCACGACAAGATAGCCAGTTCGGCACTGGCTGCCTCATCAAACCGCTCTGGTCTACCACCTGCGTGTTTTTTCATTTCTTCTGCCTTTTGTAAAATTAGAGTTGCCGCTTTGTGCACCACTAGCACGGCGAACTAGCAGGAATCGTGGGGTGCATGAGAAGATGCATTTCTCATATGCAAGTATTTATATAGAGTTTCTGATCAGGTTTTTGAGCATGAAAAAGCCCTCGACGTGATGCGAGGGCTAGAGGGGTTAAAGTTTGGCGTTGATGACTGCTTTTAGTTGTTTACTTGCGGGTTCTACGTTGTCTATTGCTAGAAATGCAGCTTTGATTTCGTTGATTGTTATTGCTGGCATTTATATCGACCCACGACCTTATTTAGAGTGTGCTAGTTTTGCTTGCATTCACTGTAAATGATAGTGATGGCAGGACAAATGCAATAGGTTGAGTTGTACCTGCCATACTCAGTAATCAGAGGTAACGACTCTTTAAGTGCTCTTTAAAGTAAATACCGTTCAGAGTTTCGCCAGTTGCTTGTGTCACTAGCTCGTCGGTGGTTAGCAAACTGCTTTTACTCCAGACCTTCTCTGACAGCCAGTTAAAGATTGGCGACAAGTCACCAAAATACTGCCAAGAATGACTACTATAGAGCAACTATTTTCGATACTTTACGAATACTCAGTAATCGCTGTATATCATCTTTAGTTATTTCGCGAGGTGATACGATTATGTCAGTCGGGTATTTGTAGTTCTTACTTGTGTAGTCGACAGAAACCGCGTGAAAGCCATTCTCAATGGCTTTTTCAAAAGAAGCGTGTCTTTGGTATTGATTTGCTGATAAACCCATAGAAAGAAGTACACGACGTTTGAAGACAAACGGTTCGGTGATTGTCTCTAGCAGTAACTCAAATTCATCTTTCTCTTTTGGTAGGGCTTCAATGGCGACAGTTACCAAATCGGCTGCATATGCTTCAAGTGGGTAATGATGCTTGCCATTTTTAATATCTTCTTCGGTAAAGCAGACTTTGTCCAAGGCTTCGTTAATTGAACGCATCTCTAGAGCTTGTTCTGTAACCAATAGCTTTACATATGCCTTCTTCCTGCGGTTTAACGGAGTAGGGATGTAGTACCAGTGTACTTTGTTATCAATGGTTTTAATGGTCACGGTATCTTCTACAATTCTAATTTCTTTGACCAGCCGTTGAACAACTTCTCTTGCTTCTAATTTGTCTTCATCTGAACCGCTAATGTACACTTTTTTCTTTTCACGCCAGTTCTTAACGTCGTCTAAAGAAATGAATGAATTTGAATGAGCATGGTTCTCTTGCTCGATAGTCAATTGATCATTCAGCTCTTGAATCTTGACTGACAAATCACTTAGTCGGTCTTGGTCAGTTAGATCAAATGCAAGTGGGTTGTCAAACATTATCTTCTTCAATGTTGAAAGTTGATGTTGATAAGCACCGATTTGTTGTTGAATAGATTCAATTTTCTTCTTGTCTGGCTCTACGGGTACTATCTGATGTTCAGATAGGCATGAAAGTACAATATGGTCTAGAAGCTGCTGCCTTGCATAGAAGCCACAGGCACACTCGGGTGAAGAACATTTATAGATGCCACCATTTTCACGAGACCCAATAGCAACTGTGTCTTTGCAATACAAACGACTAATACCACCAAGTATTGAGTAGCTAATACGACGGTTGTCATGAATCTTGTAGCTGTCTTTAATAGCTCTAATTCGATGAAACTCATCTTTGGTACAAGCTGCGGGATAATAATCTTTTAATATGAATGTAGAGTAGATTTTCTTCTTCTCTGGGTATCTATTAGTAGCATCTAAGTCGAGCAATGTTATTTGTCTGTCTCCGTAAAGACATTCGCTTTTAAATATGCTCGCGACAGAATCAACGGTTAGGTCAACACCATGTTTTCTTAGATAGTCTCTACAAGCAACGTTCCCCTTTCCATCCAAAGCCATTTGACAAATATTTTTAGCTAATTGAAATTTTTGTTCATCGATGTAACAAACGTTGTCTTTTGCGTAGGCGTAGAAGGGGAGTCCAGTTGAAACGTTGTAAGGGTTGCCACACGACGCACGTTCACCAGTTTGGTACTGCTTGATACGCTTACGCATAGCAGCAAGCGTTATGGCTTGTTTTTTACGCGATTCTTCGCCTGCCAGATCGAAGCTAAGAGTAGCGAGTATCTGGCTAACAGAATCATTTGGTTTGTACTCACGGTTGTCCATTGTTGTTAATATTGAGACACCGCTACGCATGATCTGAAGATATAACCAGAATGCGTCATCTAGGTTTGCGCGTGAGATACGATCTAGTGCTCGAACTAGTAGATAGTCACCAGCTTGAACGTCGAGATTATTCTTGTCAGCCATATCGGTCAGGAAGTCACCGAGCTTACCAGCGAGATTTTTTTGATGAAAAGCACTCCGACCGTGATCGGAGTATACTTTCCCAAGTTCTGCCCCGTATCGCTGGCAGTATTCGTTTATCATGTCGTCGTCAGTTTGCAAGCCAAGCGATAAACCAGACTCGACCTGTCCTAGTGTGCTCACACGAGCATAGACGTGTATCTTCGGTGCTCTCATAAATCCCTCATCTTTTTAATCATGTTAACATGATTAACCCAAATTTAGGCAATGTTGAGCGTGCAGCAAAGTTTGGTGACGAAATTGGCGGGCATAGCATGTCTGGCCACATTACTCTGATGGCTAACCTAGTCGATGTGATTAAAACAGAAAACAACCGTACACTTTGGTTCGAACTACCAGAAGAATCGATGAAGTACGTATTGAGTAAGGGTTACATTGGTGTTGATGGTTGTTCATTGACGATTGGTGAAGTGGAAGAGAACCGTTTCTCTGTTCACCTGATCCCAGAAACTCTGAATCGTACTCTGTTTGGCGGCCGTGAAGTAGGCGACCAAGTAAACATTGAGTTCGATCCACAAACGCAGGCAATTGTTGATACTGTCGAGCGTGTATTAGCGAACCAGAAATAGCCACTAAGCGCATTGAATCGGTGGCAATAAAATCACACCGATGACCAAATTAAAAAAGAGCACGTGAGGTGCTCTTTTTTGATCATGGTTTAAACGAGAAACTGATTGTCAGAATACTTGTTCATCATCGGCATCAATCGAAAGGTTGATTCTGTCTCTTACTTCGTCAACCTGCATATCCAAATGAATGGCATTGCAACACGCTGGACAATCATCATAGAAGTCTTGGCTACCATTAGATGCATCAAGCGTGATGTTAATACCGTGCCCACAATGCGGACAGGAGACATGTTTCTCTGTGTATTTATGCATGGCAAATTCTCCTCACTGTAACTGATACCAATCGTATTCGGTTATAAACAGCTGTAATTGGTATTAAACGGCCTGTATTTTCTGAATGCATGCTTCAGTGTGTGCTAAATATTCGCCGCCAAATTGATTGCAGTGGTTAAGAAGATGGTACAAGTTGTAAATGTCTTTCCGATCAGTATAGCCAACGTCGAGTGGATTGACGCTCTGGTAACCTTCATAAAACTCTTTAGGGAAACCTTCAAACAATTCAGTTAACGCCAAATCACACTCATGGTCCCCCCAGTAACAAGCAGGGTCGTAGCAAATTGGGCCAAACGCAGAGTTAGCAACATTGCCATTCCAAAGATCCCCATGAAGCAAAGAAGGGCGAGGGTTGTGGCCAGCAAGACGCATATTCACCACATCAACGATGTCATCGATATCACCAAACTCGATGCCTTTCTCTTTGAGCAGTTGCAGTTGGAAACCAATGCGTTGCTCAGAGAAAAAGCGACCCCATTTCTTATGCCAAGGGTTGGGTTGAAGTGTGCTGCCGATATAGTTGTCTTGGTCGCAACCAAACTCTTTTTGCTCGCCCCATTGATGAAGCCGCGCAAGCTGAACGCCGAAATCGAAGCTATTGTTGCCCGTCTCGAGCGGTTTGGTCGGCAAGTAATTCAGAATAATGAACGAGCACTCTTTGGTTTTGCCAATAAGCACCAACTCAGGAACGTAAACAGTGGAGGTTTCTCTTAACAAGCGTAAGTTCTCAGCTTCAATTTCAAACTTAGGTAAAAATTCTCGCTGATTCACTTTCACAAAGTAACGCTCATTACCATCGCTGATCATATAGCAATCGTTAATGTCGCCACCAGAAACCTTGGTACGTTCAGTAATCTGAAAGTTAAATAGAAGAGTATCTGAAAGTTGTTGAGAAATGGCCTGCCACATAGGAAATCCTCAAAGACTGAAAGTTAAAAAGATTGAAGGTTAGAAATACTGTTTGTTTAATAGCAATAGTTTAGGATAAATCTGAACAATTTATAGACGCACTCGTCAATGTTCTTAGCTCTTCTTCATCTTACGTAGAATCAATTGGCCGAATTGTGAACTCGAACTGATTCAAGCTCTTTGAAATACAAACATAAATTGAAAACCTGACGTGATGAAATAGTTTGGAACTGGTCTCACAATCGAAACGGTTTTGAACGCCACAAACTGGAAAAGAGGTTTGAGCTTGTTATTGTCTAGCGACTAAATCAAATGAGCTTTTAGAGTAAGTTGAAAGGGCTATTGTTAACTGGCGCAATACTTTGCTTCAAAGTTTGTCTTACACTTCTTTAGCGTGAATTTACTTATGTCGTAAGTAGGCAGGTATACCACATAAAGCTATATCGATTTAATTTTAAGCTGAAATACTAACTAGGATCATTTAAATGTAGTTTTGGGCAATAAAGTGATGACAAATAGCTTCATTTACATAGTATTAGGCAAGTACGTATTAATCTGCTCTAGAGCTTAAAACGGAGAATTATTGTGGTTGTAGAAACCGATGGCTATTTGGCTTTAATCGAGCACCTATCATTCAACCTTGATGTGTTTACCAATAGTAATGGTGATACTGGAAACGAAAGTGTCGAAGACATTGTTACCGACATGATTTCAACAAACATCATGGCTATTTTCGAGCAAAACCCAGAGTTGCATTCGAGCGTTCGTTTTCAACTTTTGAAAGAAGCAGATGCCGTAGTAGCGGATCTTGGTGAAGTATTAGCGGGTGTGTGGGCTAAGAAAGCGACTAACGAACAAATTGTATTCCTCGATGAGTACATCGCGTTAGTGAAGAACCTGTTTGATACTGCTGTTGCTAAATACGATTAACGGTTTGTTTGCTCATTTATCGTCGTAATTAATCAGCATAATAACAACGGGCGTTTAAGTCGTATCTTTCTAGAGTTACCTCGCTCAGCGGTTTATCTTTCGAACCGCTATAAACGCCTAAAGTGCCAAAACTTGGATGCCCAGTAAGGGTTATCTAACCTAGAAATAATGACACCTTTCGATGTCGAGGCATGTAGAAATTGGTTGTTTCCTAAATAAACGCCTACATGTCGCACCGTCATCGAAGTCTTGAAAAACACCAAGTCACCGCTTGTTGCCTGCCCATACGCAATTTCTTTTCCCTTTTTACTCTGGTCTTTTGTGGTTCTTGGTAGAGCTTGTTGAGTCGCATTTTGCACGGCGATTTGAACAAAAGCAGAGCAATCTATACCTCGAAATGAGGTCCCACCGAAATGGTATGGCACGCCTTTCCACTGTTCATACACGCTCATATAAGCGTTTGTAGTCAATTGTTCTGACTTTGATAGGGGTTTCTGTGCGGTTTGACTAAGCTGAGAAGGCGAAGGTGACGAGCTACAAGCAGCCAATGTTGCTAAAGTTATTGTAACTACAGCCATTTTTCTGATTTTCATATGTAACTCTTCTGACAAAAAACTGAAATAAAAACGTCATCAAGGACTTCTAGTATACGACCTAACTTAAGGATATCTCTTTTCGTAGTCAAACTGGATTTCACATGCCCGACACAAATTTATCAATAAAACCCTCACGTTATACATTCTCGCTCATTCAAACCGTCACTGCTGTATTTATTTCCATTCTTTTACTTGTTACTTTTTTATCAATGGTTAGCATTCGGGGCGTTGAACGGGTCGGGGGACATTTTGATGCACTCTCGGAACAAGCATTACCCCTTGCTCTACATAATGCCGAATTAACGCAAAGCGTATTAGAACAAGTAAAACTTCTCACTTACAGCACCCAATCAACCGACTTAGATACACTGAATGCCACAAGGGGCTCAATTGACCAACTCGCGACAGAGAGCAATACCACGCTAGAGGAACTCCTTTTTATCTCCCAATCTTTTCCTGATGCAATCTCTTTAGAGCAACAACAAAACCTTGTCGATGACATGGCGCAACTGCAAACCATGACCAACACGGTACTGCTGGCGCAGATCGAAATTCAAAGTAAGCAAAATCTGATCGACAGTAAAATGGGCGAGTTCCGTTATGGCGTAGGATCTATCGGACCAGAAATGAATCGAATCAGCTCATTCTTGGTTGAAGACAACCCAGAAGCGAGCGATGCAGCGAACCGATTTACATCCAGCGCGTCTGCTATGGCGAACACCTTCTTGATGCTGATGATGCAATCTGACATTGATAAAGCACAAGACGAATACCGTCAATTGAGAAACCGAATCGCTGGTCTGAACTTGGCTTACAGCGACTTTGCCGATTGGCACCCAGATATCGCTGAGTTCGCGAGCTTGACGGCGCCTTACGAGATGGTGAAAGAAGGCTTTACCGAAGAAGGCGTAATCAAACAAATCCTCTTGAAACTCGAACTGGTTCAGCAGCAAGAGCAAAACTTAACGCAAGTCATTAACTTAGCGAACACCGTCATTAGCACATTGAATCAGCTGTCTTCCACCGCTTCCCACCTGATTGATGAAAGTGAACTGGTTGTAAATCAAACCATCACCAATATTGATCGTGTGTTGTTTATCAGCGGGCTAGTGATTGCCGTAATCATTGTGATTTCATGGTTCGTGTTACGCCGTTGGATGAATAAAGGGCTTAAAAACATAACTCAACAGTTGAGTTCACTGGCAGATCATGACTTCTCTAAACAGAGTGAATTGCTTGGGCCGCTAGAGCTTCAAGTTATCACTTCAAAACTCAATACGGTCGTTGATTCCACCGCGGACTCGGTTCGTTTAGTAACGCGTAACTGTGAGACGCTTTATCAAACGGCTGAAGTAAGCCATGACGCTGCAGAGCAAACCAATTCGAGCTTGAACGAACAGAACGAATCACTTCAGAATATGATCACCACCATTACTGAGCTGGAAGCATCGATTGGTGAGATTGCTCGTATTTCTAACGCATCGAACGACGATGCTCAAATAGCAGAAGATGAGTCAGTGAGTGGCAGCCAAGTGGTTGGCCTTAACCAACAACGATTACAAGCGCTTGAGCAATCTCTTAGCATGAGTGAAGAGTCGATGGCTGACTTGGATGGTCGAGTGAAACAGATTCGTGAAATGGTCGATATGATCAGCGGAATCGCTGAAAACACCAACTTATTGGCACTGAACGCTGCGATAGAAGCAGCGCGAGCAGGTGAACAAGGTCGAGGTTTTGCGGTAGTTGCAGACGAAGTGCGTAAATTGGCGAGCGGCACATCCCAGCAAACCACCAATATTCGTAGCATGATGAACGAGCTAGTAGCGGCAGCCGATCGCTCACGTGCTTCTGTAACGGAATCGAGAAGTGAGATGGCCAATGCACTGGAAACCAGTGGCGATGTAAGACAAGCCTTCGAGAAAATCGAATTTGCGGTTAGCCAGATCAAAGGGCGTGTTGAGCAAATCATGGTGGCTACCGAAGAACAAGCTCGTGCAACTGTCGATGTTACCCATTCAATCACTCGAGTATCTGAGCAGGGCGAGAATACTAAGCTGCAACTTGAATCTATGATCGAGAGTTCAGAGCAAGTCGGAGAGATAGCAGGGCACCAACAAGCCATGCTTCATAAGTACGTGCTGAAATAGACGAGCGTGATAGTTAAGCTAGTGTGCGAAAGAGTTTAAGCACTAGCAGTACTTAATCATTAACTACGCTTATAACGACTATCGATACAGAAGCGCCCTTAAGTTCTCACAAGAATCTAAGGGCGTTTTGTTTTCGGATTAAGATAACTTTGGTATTAAGCTAAGGTTGGTCTCAATATAAGCTTGAGACTCAACTGAATTCGAACTTAATCTTTCGTTGTCGGGAATCGTGCAAATGGCTGACGTAACATTAAATCTAGCCGTTGCTCTTTACCATCTTGAATCTCGGGAACACCAATATGCACCTTGTCATGACCAAGCTTGGGTTGGGCGCGGTAAGTCTTAAACCAGATGTCCCACACTGATAAAAAGAAGCCAAAGTTTGAGTGCGTTTCCTTAACAATGACTGAGTGATGAACGCGGTGCATGTCTGGTGTCACAATCACTTTTCTCAATCGTTTATCGAACCATAGCGGAAGACGTGCATTGCTATGGTTAAACATCGCGCTCGCATTAAGAACAATTTCAAAGATCACGACAGCAATGACAGGCACACCAAGTGCGATCACCAAACTCACCTTGATGAGCATTGAAAGAATCATCTCAATAGGGTGAAAGCGCGTTCCGGTAGTGACATCGATATCTAGATCCGCATGGTGAACTCGATGTAGCTTCCACAACCAAGGAACACGGTGAAACACCAAGTGCTGTAGGTAAATGGCACAATCCAAGAGCAATACACAGATCAGAATGGTCAATTCTTTCGGAAGTGACAGGGTATTGAACAGACCCCATTGGTTTTCTTGTGCGATAACCGCCGCTTGAAATGCTGCGATAGGAATTATAGTGGCCAATAGAAAGCTGTTCAAAGCGACTAACGCAAAGTTGTTTCCCCAGCGAAACCATTTGCTTTGAGTCAGTGCTTTACGTGGAAAACGGTATTCCCAAAGCGCACACAGTCCGAAAACGACAATAAAACAAACAAGGCGGAGCAGTGATGGGTCTTGCATGGGAATTCCTTCTATCATTCTAGGGACACTGTAAGTACAATCGTGCCACTTTTCTAGATTTATCGTTATTGTCCATGAGAATCCACGCTTTTCACCGTTTATATCAACACCGTTTGTCTCTTTCTACCAAGCCGTTTAACGCGCGCGGGTGTAAAGTGGTTCGATGTCAGTTCTGTAAAATCAAACAAGACAGCTGTATCTGTGAACATCAACCAGACGTAAATACGAACGTCGCGACCATGTTGATCTTATCGGACAACGAAATACTCAAACCAAGTAATACCGGCCGTTTAATCCTTGATACCGTTAAAGACAGCTATGCCTACCTTTGGCACCGCACTGAACCGAATCAAGAGATGCTTGATGTGCTGAAAGACGATAAATATCAGCCAGTCGTGGTCTTTCCTGAAGATTATACCGATGACAAATCGCGTGTGGTTGCAGATCTTGCTGAAATGCGAGATTCGAACAAGACGTTGCTGCTGATCTTTATTGATGGTAGTTGGCGTGAAGCACGACGTATTTTCCGTCGTTCAGAGTATCTGCAAGACTTACCGGTGTTGTCGATCGAACCAGAATCGGTTTCGCAATACATGATGCGTAAGTCAGACAACGAACAACATCTCTCGACTGCAGAAGTAGCGAGCTTAGTTTTGAAACAAGCCGGTGAAGAGCAGGGCGCTAAGACTTTACAGCTATGGTTTGAGACATTTCGCGAAAGCTATATGCTAAGTAAGACGCGTTATAAGTCCGATCCAACCAAACCAAGCCTGAACGCTTTCATAGAGCACACTAAAAATGAGACGTCACTCTAACCTTTAACCGCTTTGTGCTGACTTGTTGTTCAAACAGATTCGAACACGAGATAAGTTTGTTATCTATCACGGTTTGTAGGGGGAGTGTTATGGATAATGCTTCCTAGTTGTTTAATTTAAAAAATTTATTTGCCCGAATTTAGGGAAAAATTGGAGAGATTTCATGTATTACGGCTTTGATGTTGGCGGCACAAAAATTGAGTTTGGTGCGTTCAATGAAAAACTTGAGCGAGTAGCAACCGAACGCGTACCAACGCCTACTGAAGATTATCAACTGCTACTTGATACGATTGCCGGTTTGGTAAAAAAATACGATAGCGAATTCTCTTGCGAAGGCAAAATTGGCCTTGGTCTTCCTGGTATGGAAGATGCGGACGACGGCACTATGCTCGTTGTTAACGTACCGGCTTCAACAGGTAAGCCATTACGCAAAGACTTAGAAGCGCTGATTGGTCGTAGTGTTAAAATCGAGAACGATGCGAACTGTTTTGCGCTGTCTGAAGCGTGGGATGATGAATTGAAAGATGAACCATCAGTAGCGGGCCTAATTTTAGGTACTGGTTTTGGTGGTGGTTTGGTTTTTGATGGCAAAGTATTCTCAGGACGTAACCACGTTGCTGGCGAGCTCGGCCATATGCGTCTTCCTATTGATGCATGGTTCCACCTTGGCGACAACGCACCGTTACTAGG
Organism: Vibrio sp. 10N.286.52.C3; assembly: GCF_041468865.1. NCBI lineage: Bacteria > Pseudomonadati > Pseudomonadota > Gammaproteobacteria > Vibrionales > Vibrionaceae > Vibrio > Vibrio sp. 10N.286.52.C3. Next base: position 40,663 of record NZ_JBFRJM010000036.1, read on the forward strand.
CTGTGGTTGTGGCAAGAAAGGTTGTTTAGACAGCTACCTATCTGGTCGCGGCTTTGAACTGATTTATGAGCACTACTTCGGTGAGAAAAAGAAAGCGATTGAAATCATCCAAGCGTACAACGAAGGCGAAGCAAAAGCAGCTGAGCACGTTGACCGTTTCATGGAGCTATTGGCTATCTGTTTCGCAAACCTATTTACTGCACTTGACCCGCATGTTGTAGCACTGGGTGGTGGACTTTCAAACTTTGAACTTATCTACGAAGAGATGCCAAAGCGTGTTCCTAAATACCTATTGTCTGTAGCGAAATGTCCAAAAATCATCAAAGCGAAGCACGGTGATTCAGGCGGCGTTCGTGGCGCAGCATTCCTTAACATTAAGTAATCGTCACTTACCGTTAAGCTAATTAAGGTTAGATAGTTAAAAGCATAAATAAAAATGCCGCAATCTCTTTCGAGGTTGCGGCATTTTTTATAGTTCAGTGTTTTCGTTTCTTTAGCTCTAAGAGCTTAGATCTTAATTACAAACGAAAAGCCAGAAGCGACATATCAAGCAAAAGAGCCAGAGGGCTTACTTCTTCTTTTTACCAACACCAAGATTGTCTTTTTGCTTCAACGTAAGCTTAGTAAAGCCAAGCTTGCGGAAGTAGTTGTCTTGGTAGTTGCGAACCGCTTTAGTATCAGAAATCAACTCAAGCTGTTGCTCAGTTTTTAGATACTCAGAGATATCGATGCCTTCAGCTGCAGCAACAGCTTCTTGGATCGTGCGGTGTTCTTGTTTCGAAAACAGTAACTCTTTGTCTTCGTCTTTGTAAGTGTACAGAATGGTACGAGCCATGATGCTCTCCAATAGAATTATTACTTTGCGCGCACTCTACATAAAAACAGTACGTGGCTCAAGGTTATGATAAAAAATCTTAAGATTATCGTTCTTCAGGCTTATCGCTATTTAAGCTTTTCGTCTTTTAAGGAACGAACAGGTTGTCTTTTACAAAACGAACAGAAAAGAAAGCCCCATAACATCGAAAGCTCGATAAAAGGGGCTTCATCTATGTTTTGGCAAAGAGCTTCTAAGTCAATTAAAAAGCGGCCAAGTCAATTTAGGTGTTTGAGCTTTGAATCAAACGCGACCTTGTAGCGGAATGATCGTCACTGTCTCGCCAACTTTCACCGTATCAACCGCTGGCGAGATTTCGATTAAGCAGTTCGCTTCGCTCATTGAACGTAAAATACCTGAACCTTGCTTACCGCTTGTTTTCACTTCAAGTACGCCTGATTCGTTCATTGAGAACACACCACGGCTGAACTCAGTACGACCTTGACGAGAACGTAATTGTTCGGTCGCTACCGCGTTCGCTTTAACTGGTGTCCAGTTGGTTTGACCTTGTAGCTTACGGATCGCTGGTTCTACAAAGTTGATAAACGACACCATCACGGCAACAGGGTTACCCGGTAAACCGAAGAAAGGTTTGTTTTCAATTTTGCCGTAAGCCAGTGGGCGACCCGGACGCATATTGATACGCCAGAAGTTGATTTCACCTAGCTTATCTAACGCAAGCTTGATGTAATCCGCATCACCGACAGACACGCCACCAGAAGTCAGAACCATATCGGTTTCAAGCGACGCTGAATGCAGAATATCCATCATCTTCTGTTCATCATCTTCAATGATGCCGTAATCAACGATGTCACAGCCCAGCTTTTGAAGCATGCCGATGATAGTAAAACGGTTCGAGTCGTAGATAGAGTTTGGTTTTTGCTCGCTGCCCGGAGCTTGAACTTCGTCACCCGTGGAGAACACACCCACTTTAACTTTACGCAGGACAGGGCAGGTACCAAAACCTAACGACGCCATCATGCCCATTTCAGGTGCTTCGATGCGTGTACCACGAGTAAAGACAGGTTGGCCGATTTCTAAATCTTCACCAGCCATACGGACATTTTGTCCAATTGAGATTTTCGCACCTGGGAAGCTAACCTTATCGCCATCTTGGACGGCTTGTTCGCGCATCACAACAACATCAACGCCTTCAGGCATTGGTGCACCCGTCATGATCTTAACGGCTTCACCTTGTTGAACAGTTTGCTCGTAGCTGTGACCAGCCATAACTTCAGCAACCAGTTGGTAACTATCCAGTTCTAAATCTTCACTACGAATTGCGTAGCCGTCCATTGCTGAGTTGGTGTTTTGAGGCACATTGATTGGCGAGATTATATCTTCAGCCAAAACACGACCGTAGCCCTGCAATAGTTCAACACTCTCTGTGAGATCGAGCGCGTCAATGCTATCAACAATCTTTTGTTGGCCTTGAGTAACGGTTAAACCTGCAGGAGAGAACGAATCACAACACACTGCGGGCGTGTTGTCTTTTGAAGACGAACAAGAAGCGGTTTCGCTTATTTTCGAGGAACCGTCAAACGACTGAGCATATTCAATAATGAAATCACGAATCGCTTCTAAGTCACTGATCGCCATTTGTGGCAGCTCGGATTCCACTTGGCTGTCTGCAGCAATGGCAATAATGTTGTCATCGTTCGGGTATAACCAAGGTTTACCGACTTCATCTCTGTGCAATTCAATTTTAGGGAAAGCAATGTTCTTGCAGCCTTCGACCAAAATCAGATCAAGCGTGTTGGTATCGAAACGTGTCAGAAGGTAATCAAAATCAGCTTCGGCTTCTGGCGTTTCTGTCATCATCACGTGACGGTTACGAGAAGCGATCAACATTTGATTCGCGCCCGCTTTACGTAAGCGGTAACTGTCTTTACCCGGCTTATCGACATCAAAATCGTGGTGAGCATGTTTAAGAACACCCACTTTTAAACCCGCATCAGTCAACAGCGGAAGCAGAGCTTCAAGTACGGTCGTTTTGCCTGTACCGCTATAAGCAGCAAAGCCCAATAAAGGAAGGTTAGGGCGTTGTTTTGAATCTTTCATTATTGAAGCGTTCCGAATTGGGTGAGTTCTTCTGGCGTGTTCAGATTAACAAAGCAGTTAGGAGAATCGCTAAAATCGACATATTCCGTGACACATTCTTTGTATAGCAAGATGATTTTACGATCACCACGCTCCAAAAACGCTTCTAGCTTTGGCAGAACACGTTTGTGGAATAGGGTGAATACAGGTTGCTTAAATTCGCCATCATGCGCGACAAGAATGTCGCTGTCTTCTTTAACTGCAGAACAAAAACGCTCAACAAGGTCGTCACTGATTTGTGGGCTGTCGCAAGGGACAAAGCCGACCCAGTCTGTACTCGCGTTTTTAAGGCCAGCATGAATGCCGCCCAATGGACCTGGATAGTCAGGGAAGGAATCGGAAACAACCGGAGCAAATGCTTGGTAACTGTCTAAGTTACGGTTGGCATTGATGGTGATGCTGACATCTTGCTGTGACAGCTTGTTTATAACGTATTGAATAAGCGGAGAACCGTTGAGCTCAACAAGTCCTTTATCTTTTCCGCCCATGCGGCTGGCCTGTCCGCCAGCCAAAATAACCCAACTAGTTTGCGTTGGAAGCAGCATAAATATTCTCTTGTGCTTTATCTTTCTGAATAACTTGCAGAAGCGGCGATTCGGTCAAAGTATTGTCTTTGATCCACCATTGCTTCTTACATAAGTCGGTTAACGCGTTAGTTTGGTGACTCGTGATAACTAAACTCGCGCCTCTTTGAAGAAGATCTTCGGCCATTATCACCAATCTTTCAATAGATTCTTTGTCTAAAGAGGCACTTGGTTCATCCATAAGCAAGATTGACGGCTTAAGAATCCAGGCTCGTGCCATTGCAACGCGTTGACGCTCACCCCCAGACAACACAGAAATGTGTTCATCTGCCAAGGTTTCTAAACCTACCATTCTCAGCGCATTAATTATTTGAGCTCGCTTATCTTTTTGGCTCTCTTTGTTAAAGCGAATGCCATAAGCGACATTTTGGTACACCGAACCATCAAAAAGATAGGGGGTTTGATGCAGGTAGATAATGTCTTTGAACTTGAGCCTAGGGAATAAGATCTGCTGCCAGCTTTGTGTTGGAGACTGAATGCGGCCAGAGCTTGGCTGAATCAATCCAGACAATATTTTAAGTAGGGTCGTTTTACCCACACCATTATCTCCTTTGAGATAAATGGCATCGTTGGGGCCGATCGACAATTCGGGAATATGGAACAAAACACGCTCTTTGTAGCGCATTGAAATTTGCTGCGTTGTTATTTTTATACTCATGACAGCGTTCCTAAGTTCTTAAATAGCCTTTTCCTCTCACACTGGAAAGGAAAAAGTTAAGGGCTAATGCCAATGCTAATAACACCATACCGAGGGCGACGCCTTGAGCGAATGCGCCTTTGTGGCTTTCCATAGCGATAGCTGTTGGGATGTTTCTTGTCATCCCCATAATGTTGCCACCGACCATCATTGAACAACCAACCTCAGTGACGATACGAGAGAAGGCAGCGATAGTTGCAGCTAAAAGAGGGAAGCGCGTTTCCCAAATTAACGTACACGCCACACGAGTCGTTGATACGCCAAGCGTGCGCGCCGTTTCAACCGCTCGGCGGTCACTGGCTTGGAGAGCGCCGTGCATCATCGCGACTAGGATTGGGAAACAGATCAGCATCTGACCTAGAATCATCGCCTTTTGGGTGAACAGTAATTCCCAATCACCGAGTGGGCCAGAACGAGAGAGCATCATGTACATCAACAAACCGATAACCACGGTTGGGATAGCTTGCAGGGTGTTGATCACCGATAACAATGCCCACTTCCCGGGGAACTCAGTATAAGCCAATAAGAAAGCCATAAGGATTGCAGGAACAATCACTAATGAGATGGCGGACAAAGATACGCTGAAGGATACCGCGACGATTTTCCACAATTCGTGGTCAAAACTCACTAGTAGGTTCATTGCATCAATCGTTGTTTGCCATAGGGTCATGAAGTATCTCGTGTGAATCGATAATAGATCTTTATCGGTAATGACTGATGTTAATCATAGCTGACACAAACTATTTGAGCTTGAATTGGCCAGCTATTGTTTTTAAGAGTGTTTCGTTAACTGTTTAGCTAAGTGTAGTGCTTGTTGGTTTTGACTACACCTTCAACGCTACGCTTTACTTACAAGCAACGACTCATTTCTTACAACCAACTACTCTGCGCTTACAACCAACTATTCTGCGCTCGCAACAAACAGCTGTTTGCCGTGCAGTTTAAAGTCGTTAATCAGTTTCTGACCTTTAGGGTTAACCAGCCAATCACTGAATACTTTCGCAGCTTGGTAGTTGATGCTCGGGTAGCGTTCTGGGTTAACAAGAATCACTTGGTAAGGGTTGAAGAGGTTCTTGTCACCTTGGAAAAGGATTTTTAGATCCAGTTTATTTTGGTAAGCCAACCAAGTACCACGGTCTGTCATGGTGTAGCCTTGCATCTCTGACGCCATGTTCAGAGTAGGGCCCATGCCTTGACCAACACTGCGGTAACCACCAAAGTTTGGTTCAATTTTAGTTTGCGCCCAAATGCCCATCTCTTTCTTATGAGTACCAGAGTCGTCGCCACGAGACACAAACGTCACGTTATTAGTCGCGATCGCTTTGAACACATCTGCCACTGCTTTTTGAGATTCAATTTTTGCTGGGTCACTTTGAGGGCCCACAATCACAAAGTCGTTGTACATCAGCTTACGAGGTAAAACGCCGTAGCCTTTTTCTACGAAATTCGCTTCAGCTTTTGGTGCGTGAGTCATTACCAAATCAACATCACCATTTTCGCCCATGCGAAGTGATTTACCGGTACCCGCAGCTAGAACATCAACCTTGATACCAGAATCTTTTTCGAACTCAGGCAATAAGTAGTCCAGTAGACCAGAGTGATAAGTACTTGTGGTTGTCGCCAACTTAATATGAGTGGTGTCTTCCGCGCTGCTAGCCGTGTAACTGACGATAGATAGAGCTGCAATAGTTAGGGGAATTGCTTTCATTATTATTATGTCCATTCTGTTATAAATGAATGACATGCCTTCAATTTTAAAGGGCTCAAAGAGGGCATGTGCATAAGACGCTAATTGTTGTAATTAGAAATCTACACCTTATAAGCAATCTTAATGCCAACAAATAATGCATCAGATTTCTTTAAATTGCTGTTATTTCGGACAAAACTGAGTCTTTTACCCCGTTAAAATGAATCAAAACATGAGCTAGGACAAAATGTCGCACATTGTCCCTGTTGGAGAAAAGGTTAATTGGTACACTCTGTCCCAACTTTTCTCACCGGCTAATCATTATGTCTTTACCTAGTTCATCTGCATCCAATCTCAACCCGAACACATTGACTCAGTATCAGGCGTTTTCCGTCTTGGTGGTCGATGATGAATTGGGTATGCAGGCTATCTTAAAGAAAGCACTGGGTAAGTTCTTTGGCAAGGTATCGAGTGCGGGGTCGGTTGAAGAAGCCGAAATACTGCGTTCGAGCGAGCATTTTGATCTCATTGTTCTTGATATCAATCTGCCAGGTCGGTCTGGTATTGAGTGGGAAGAGGCGTTTAACGACAACGACAAACGTGCCGATGTGATTTTCATGACAGGTTATGCTGATTTAGAGATGACGATATCTGCGCTTAAGCTTGGTGCTTCAGATTTTATTCTTAAGCCATTCAACCTCGAACAAATGATACAAGCGGTTCTGCGTTGTATGGACAAGCGCCTTGACCAAAGAATGCAGTATGCGTTGAAGCGTGATGTTAGCCGTCATATCAAGACCGAATTGATCGGCAATTCAGACAAGACTAAACAGCTTAAATTGCTGATCAGTCAATTTGCACCGTCGAGAGCATCAGTTCTTATAGAAGGTGAGTCAGGTACGGGTAAAGAGTTAGTTGCTCGTGGTGTACATGAAGCTAGCAAACGAACAGGGCCATTCGTGCCAATCAACTGTGGAGCGATTGCGCCTGAACTTCTGGAAAGTGAGCTATTCGGGCATACCTCTGGCGCATTTACCGGCGCGAAGAAAAACCGTGAAGGTCTGTTCAGAGTCGCAAGTGGTGGCACCTTGTTCCTTGATGAAATAGGTGAAATGCCACTGCCAATGCAAGCAGCGCTGTTACGTGTGTTAGAGCAACGTACTATTCGTCCAGTTGGCAGTGAGAAAGAGATCGCTGTCGATGTACGTGTCGTCGCAGCAACAAACCGAAACCTTCAAGAAGAGGTCGATAAAGGCCACTTCCGTCGCGATCTGTTCTACCGACTCAATGTACTTAAGATTGATGTTGTGCCATTGAGAGAACGACCGTCTGATCTGATAGAGCTTGTTCCATACTTCACTCGTCTTTTATCAAGTGAACTGGGTATGCCGGTTCCAAACTGGGCACATGAAGATATCTTGGCAATGAATGAATACGAATGGCCGGGAAATATTCGCGAACTTAAGAACCTAGTCGAAAGATGCATTCTTTTAGACAAGCCACCAGCACACTATTGGCGCGAAATTAATGGTGATCCAGCCCCAACCAGCATTTCAGTGACGGTGTCACATGGAGCAGAAATACCAAACTTGAATAATGTAGACGCAGCTGAGGGTTACCCGAACACCTGGACACTCAAAGAAGTAGAAAAATCTCACATAGAACAACTGGTGAGTTTCCATGATGGCAATAAGTCTGCAGCTGCGAGAGATCTCGGTGTGGCACGTAAAACACTAGAGCGTAAGTACAAAGAGTGGAACACAGAAGGCTCTGAATATGCCGATTAGACGTCATTGGTGGACAAAGTGGGCGTTCCGGTTCAAAACCATGGTGCGTTATCGCCTGCTATTTCTAACATCCGCTCCCATCATTCTTACCTTATGTGCGCTTGTCGCTATAACACTGTATTGGTCAGTACATTACACGTGGCAGGGTGCTCTGATTGATGTCGATGAGCGTTTGGATGTTGCCGACAACAGTATCCATCTAATTCAGAACCAACAGGCCTATAACGTTCAAGCATTTGCCGAGTCTTACAACTTCCGAATCAAACTCACGAGTGATATTTCGAAAGAAGAGCTCACACGTTGGGTTTCTGAAAACAAATCTCGCTATGAACTCGATTTTCTACGCTGGCGCAGCGTCGAGAGCATGGAGAAAAAGCTTGAATACCTCAACCTGACACACAAAGAATCGTTCTTTAGTGTATTGAGCCAAAACGAACTCAACGATTTAGACCAAAACCTTGCCAGGCAAGCCGAAGTCCCAATGCTCAATAGTCAAAATGTTGAAACTCGGGGTTTAGTTAGCCGTACCGTTGTGTCGATTCGTGACAAGAATGATCACGTGATTGGTTTTCTTGATGGCGGGATACTCCTAAATAACAGCACACAGTTGGTTGATCAGATCAGCAACCTCATTTATCCGCAACGCGAGGGGTTCAATCGTCGTATTGGCACCGTTACTGTGTTTCTTGATGACCTACGTGTCAGCACTAATGTACCGTTGAGCAGCGAAGAAAGTGCAGGGCGCGCAATTGGTACTCGTGTTTCTCACGAGGTTCATTCTAAAGTATTGAATGAAGGCAAAGAGTGGCTAGATAGAGCGTATGTTTACGACGCTTGGTACATCACTGCGTATCAACCGATTCATGACCAATTCGATAACGTCATAGGTATGCTCTATACCGGTTATTTGATTTGGCCATTAGTGGAAACATACTTAACCAACCTTGGTGAAATCAGTATTACGATTGTGTTGTTGCTACTGGCTTCTGGTTTGATCGTTCACCGTGGCGCGCGTGATCTTTTTAACCCAATTGAACGCATTCACAAAGTGGTGAAGCTAGTGCAGATGGGGCAAGACAAGCGAATTGGCACTCTGGGTTTAAACGATCAACACGAACTCACTTTGCTCGCTAAGCAATTCGACAAGATGTTAGATTTGCTGCATGAACGTAATCAAGAGATTCAACAAGCTGCGTCTGAACTCGAATGTAAGGTTCATTCTCGTACTGCTAGCTTGAAAGAGAAAACCGAAGAACTCGAACTGCATATCAAACTATTAAACCAAGCTCGAGACAAGCTGGTGGTCAACGAAAAGTTAGCCGCGCTAGGCGAATTAACAGCGGGCATTGCCCATGAGATTAATAACCCGACGGCGGTGATTCTTGGCAATGTAGAGTTGATGAAGTTTGAACTCGGTGACGAAGTCGCTCGTGTAGACGAAGAAGTCCACGCGATCATGGAGCAGATTGACCGAATCCGAAACATCACACGAAGCCTGCTTCAATATAGCCGTCATGGCGGCGTACAAGACGAAATTACGTGGCAACATATCAATCCAATAGTGGATGAAAGTATTACGCTCGTAAAAACAGGCGCGAAAAAGAAAGGCATTGTCTACGTCTCACAACTGCATGCTAAAACGTCTGTGGAAGTTAACCGAAACCAACTTTTGCAGATTTTGGTTAACCTACAGATGAACGCGATTCATGCCATGGACGGACAGGGCACATTAACTATCTCAAGTGAAGACTGGGTAGAGAATGGCGTGTCTCATGGTGCAATCGTTCATGTTGAAGATGAAGGGTGCGGTATCAAAGAAGAACAATTGAAACGCATCTTTTCACCGTTCTACACCACCAAACGTGACGGTACAGGCTTAGGCTTGTCAGTATCTCAAAGTATCTTGAGCCAAACGGGCGGAGAGATACGTGTCGAATCAGAAGTAGGCAAGGGAAGCCGCTTTAGTATCTATCTTCAGCAAAAAGCGACACCACAGTTATTGGTCTCAAACCTATAATTTTTTTAGCTTTAAGCTCGAATCGAATCCAACCATATTATCACCCGATAATATCTCTACTGCGCTTGGGCTGTTACATGAACGTTTCAGCCCAAGCACGAAAATCCTGCACTACTAAACTATCGCCAACTAAATCTCAACCTCTGACTGTTTGACGAGTACCTCTTTTTGAATATGTAACACAGTGTATATCTTTTGATCTTGATGCATATCATCTGAACTGTACGGATTTTTGATACATTGACCCCAAATTCATAATCAAAAAATATAATAAAGTCAGTCAGCTATGAAATTAAGTAATCTCTCTATTAAATCAAAACTTATCTCCATCGTCATTTTATCGGTTGTTCTATTGGTAATGGCGTCATCTTTCAACCTAATGCAACAACGTGAAAGCTCAATGCAAGAGCGCCAAGATAAACTCAGTGCTCAAGTCGAAGCCGCGGTCAGCTTAGCGAGTTACTATTACAGCCAACGTAACGTGCTCGGTGAAGAAGTAGCAAAGAAACAAGCGCTGCAAGCAATTGAAACGCTTCGTTACGACACCACCAATTATTTCTGGATCTTAAACCAACAACTCAACGTTGTTATCCATCCATTAAAACCTGAACTCAATGGCAAGAACGCAGGTAACTTTAAAGATGGTGCAGGTAAACACCACTGGCGTGAGATGGTTACCATTTCACGTACCCCAGAGGAGAAAGGGTTTCTTGATTATCAATGGATGAGCCCGCAAGGTGAACTCAAAGACAAGATCTCATATGTACAGCTATTCCCTGAGTGGAATTGGATTGTTGGCTCGGGAATCTTAGTTGCGGATATTCAAGACGCTTTCTATGCACTAGCGCTCAAAGAGGGACTGGTCGCGGTTGTATTATCAGGCCTGTTATTTGCTATGGGCTACGCGATTTCTAACAATATCCTTGTGCCACTTAACAAGCTTATCGACAACACCCATAAGATTGCAGATGGGGATCTTCGTGTACGCATGAACATGACACGCAAAGATGAACTGGGCGATATGAGTAATCAAATTGATACCATGCTCAACAAGTTACAAAGCACGCTTCGTACAGCGAATGAATCAGCAGGTTTATCCAGCAACATGGCGAGTCACATTGCACAAGCCAGTGAAGAGGCTGCGACCAGTGTTAACTCACAACATGCACAGCTTGAGTTGCTATCGACGGCAATGACAGAGATGAGCGCCACCATTTCTGATGTCGCTGTGAATGCCGAAAATACTGCAGCTAGCACCAATAAGGTTGTCGAACACGCAAACCAGAACGACCAGAACATGCAAGTAACGTCTAAAACCATATCTCAGGTTTCAGAAAACATTTCGACCGCGAATGATCTCGTCAGAGACTTACAATCTGGTGTCACAGAGATAAGCCAAGTGGTGAGCGTGATACGTGATGTCTCTGAGCAAACTAACTTGTTAGCGCTTAATGCGGCAATAGAAGCAGCCCGAGCAGGAGAGCAAGGAAGAGGGTTCGCGGTAGTCGCAGATGAAGTACGTAACCTCGCAAGCCGCACCCAAAACTCAACCAATGAAGTTCAATCGACGATTGAAAAACTGACTCAGCAAGCCGAGCGTACCTTTAAAGCAATGCAAAGCAGCAATGAGAAAGTCGATCACAGTGTTGTCGCGTCTAACGAAACTCGCCAACAACTGGATGTGATTGTGAATGAGCTTCACAACGCTAACGACATGGTCGCGCAGATCGCCGCCGCCTCGGAGCAACAAAGCACGGTAGCAACCGAAATGAGTGAAAGTGTCACTGGGATTCATCTGGCGGCTAACGAAGTACTGCAAGCTTCACAGTCGTTAGCTGAGGATAGCCAGAAAATGGCCAACACTACAGAACACCTTACTGATCAGTTAAAGTACTTTAAGGTCTAAGCGAAAACCTCATAAAAAAACACCTCCGCACTTGAGACAAGTTCGGAGGTGTTTTTGTTTGTAGATGACTGGATTGTTAACTTGCTCAACAAAAGAAGAGCGTTAAGAAAAAGAAGCGCGTTAAGCCAATCTTGTTAATGTGCAGTCACTGAAATCTTCGGAGGGTTGATATTGTGTTTTCTAAACTCTTTCATCACACGCAAGGTAATATCGGTTTCAAACAGCTTCTCATACGCCGTGTCGACCACATAGGCCTTACAAGTTAACTGTATCGCTAAGTAATTATCCGTAATCGTCTGTTTGACTAGAACCGTAACAGGCTTCGGCAAGTGGATGTAACGACTTGAAGACGCCGCTTCTTGAATCAAGTCACGGGCTAGGGTGATGTCTTCATTCATACCGACATAAAATGGAATCACCACCTGCATATCCAGCGCGCCATAGTTACCACTGGTCGTTACTTCGTTTAAGAACTTGTTGTTCGGGATCGTGATAATGTCGTCGTTCAGGGTTCTCATTCGAACAGAACGCAAACCAATGGTAATGATGTCGCCATAGTTACCTTCGAACGTGACGCGGTCACCAACTTGAAAAGGTCTATCAATCATCACCGTGATACCAGCAATGAATGACGCAGCCAAGTCTTTAAGCGCAAAGCCGACCGACACGGCGAGGGTACCACCAATCAAAGCCAGTATTTGATCGTTGATTCGAAAACTCATCATGAACACAATAAGGCCGGTGCTCACGTAAATAAAGAACTGAGTAAATGACTGCAGTTTCTGTAGCAGCATTCGATATTGCACGAACTGACTACCAAAACTGGTCACCAACGAATTGATGAACTTAAGTAACAACCACATTGCGGCAATAACGATCATGGAGAAGAACACACCGCTCCAACGCACCAAACTCGCAATCTTTGAGATGTTTTCTACGTTAGCTAACTCTTCCGTCGCAAAGGTCGGGAAACTGACAGCACTTGCCAAGCCAACAAATAGTAGGATAAATAACTTCTTCATTTTACTTCACCAGTAGATGTTGACGGTCGAGAACGTTTGTAATGTGGCGGAACCAGTGCTCAGAAATTCGAGCCTTTTCTTCATGCCAACCAATATAACCACGGCTTTCAAAATAACGTAGAATCCCGGTTATCTCTGCAATGCTCAGCTGAGTACATTCAGACAACACTTCCGGAGAAGCTATTTCCAATTGCACGATAGAACGAAGTACAGCCAACATAGGTTTCGGCATGTTCTCGAGTTCCTGCGCTTCAGGAACATGGAACAAACGTACCACGGCTTGATCTGTCTCTTTATTGCGGTTCAAAGAGAGCCTAAAGAATCGCAGCGCAACGGTAGGGTTGCCATCAGAGTAGTGCCACAAGATTCGATAGAAGCCTTGGCGTGCGCGTTCTTCTTCACTCATGTCATCTTGATCCCACTGCTTAGGGACAACTAAACCATCAAACGATAACGGCTTTTCAAGTTCGGTATTGATACGGCTATTTAGAAGCTCACCGACTTGTTTCTCTGTCCAACGAGGTAGGAAACACACCAAATCAAACAGCAGACGCTCACCACGCGCTCGATCGACAAATCGCCAGCTCGACTTAGCAATCGAAATCACGATACGGTGGTTCTTTTTAGAGCGACGCAGTAGGTTGGTTAAACGGATCAAATCAGACAGGCCGCCAACCATTGGCTTAACCAATCGCTGTGCATTGTCGATCGCAATCAAGTACGTGGTCTTGCTTTTACGAAGGTGCGCCAAGATCTGAATCTCAGTCGCTTTTTCTTCCAAGCCGATGCTCACAGCTAGATGCGCTAACAACTCTTGGTAACCCGCGTAAGGGCAATTTACGTAAACAGGCTCTGCGTTGGATACTTTATGCAGCAAGGTATAGAGCAGTGTTGTCGCGCCCACACCACGTTCACCTGAAACAATACAAATAGCAGGGCTGTCCGACATCAAGTAACGAGAGAGTTGCTTAACCTCATCGCCTGCGTAATCAATTAAGGTGCTATCGATATTACCCGGCAGAATGTACTCATAGGTTTTGTCTCCTTTGATTCGAACCAAGTTTTGTTGGTTTTTATCAAGATCCGACTGTTTAGCCACTTCGATTCGAAAGAGATAAGCTAAGGCCTGACTAAACAACGTGTAACTAGAAAGCAATGCCATGATTCGATGTTGGAAGTTGTAAACACTCAACCAGACGATTCCAATTGCCGTCGCCAGTATATTAAGTAAGAAGGTTTCCTTACGGTTTACCGCCCAGTTAACCCACACCGGACGATCAGAGATGTGTTGCAGCGTATCGAAGACTTTCGCTCTCCATAATCTCAGTACCGATATCGTGACCAGCACAAACCAGAAAAACAGCGCACTGTAGATCCAGCTGTAAATGGTGCCTTTACCCAGTGTGATGCTCGATATCTGCAAAGTCAGACCTGCAACAATAATACTCCAAACATAGCGACGAATAGTCGATAGTCTCAGCGCGATGACTTCTTGATTTGATGTGCGACCTAAGCGATACGCAAATTCAAGAATAAAGCTGATAGCAATCGAACCGCCTAGAATCCACCACGTGAATATCTCTAGGAAAATCAGGTGCTGCAGGCTAGGGATGCTAGAAAGCACTCTCAAAGAAAGTGTGATGGCGATTAACCAAGCAATCGCACGCTCAGCACGGCTGATATACCAAATCACACGAACCAAAAAAGGAGGGTTCGTTTTCGCTTCGAGAAAGTTAACTCGAAACAACTCAATCAAGCGAGTGCTGTTGGCAAGCCACCATACTAAACCGAAGTAAATGAACAGCACCTTTAGAGAAGCCCAAATGACAGGCACTGGAGAAATAAAAATGTCTTTAACTAGTGCTTTAAAACTACGAATTTGGAAGTAAACAAGATACTCAATGTTGAGCTTGGTTAATTCCCACTCTTGCTTAAATTGAGTTACGCCGTAGGGGCCAAAACCCGTTAGGCGCTCTTTATTAGCGGAATTCGTCTGCTCTAACAGGTGTTGCTTGCTCACATTCAAGCTATTCAAAGTGACGTAACTGGTTTGAACGGCAAACCATTGATCGGCGTCGTTGTTCGCTCTGTAGGCTTTTATCTGTTGCTCGAAGGTTTTGATTTCCTGCTTTTGAACTTGTAGCACTTCAGCGAGCAATATATTGACTTGGCGTCTGTCCGACGGTTCCATAAAGAGGGGGTCGGGTAACGAATCAATTCGATCATCGAGATCAACAGCAGAATCGGATACCTGCGGCTGAGATTGTAAGTCATATTCCAAGTTGGCATGACTAGGCCAAGAGAGAATGGCCAAAGTGAGGATTAAGAAGCGCGATAGTGAACGCATAAAAGTCTCTTAGAATTATGAGGTTAGGATTACTATAGTTAGATAATCTGACTTTGTGAAATCCAACCCCGTGTCGGGGGCGAGTACTTTATTCCTGTTTCGAGCGATTTTGTCATGAAATTGTCAGGGATTAGGCTAGTATTTGAGCATCTTTATTATGTCTTCTGTTGCGTTGATCGGGTTGGCTTTTAATGTGACCAATCAGCATACGATATATTCAATGGTTGGCATGATTTGGGACGTTATATACCGCCCATTATGGTGCGCTGTTCGATATTTTGTTTTTCCTTAAAATCGACGGTTTTACGGCGATAAATAGAAAACCAAAAATGTGAGTCAGTTCAAACTATGATTTGGCTAGGTTATCACTCACTTAATGGCCAGTAATTGCAATCAATACTTGCAGTTAAAGCCCTGAACAAGTAACGTTGCGGCGTTTTTCACATTAAAAAGGTAATGGCATTGATCTCCACAGCAAATATCACCCAACAATTCGGCGCTAAGCCACTTTTCGAAAATATTTCAGTTAAGTTCGGCGAAGGCAACCGCTACGGTTTAATCGGCGCGAATGGCTGTGGTAAATCGACGTTCATGAAGATCCTATCTGGTGAACTTGAGCCAAGTGCTGGTAACGTAAGCTACGATCCAAACGAGCGCGTTGCTAAGCTAAACCAAGACCAGTTTGCTTACGAAGAATTCACGGTAATCGACACGGTTATCATGGGTCACAAAGAGCTTTGGGCTATTAAGCAAGAGCGTGACCGCATTTACTCTTTGCCAGAAATGAGCGAAGAAGACGGCATGAAAGTGGCTGACCTTGAAGTTCAGTTCGCTGAAATGGACGGTTACATGGCAGAAGCTAAAGCTGGTGAGCTTCTTCTAGCGGTAGGTATTGAAGAATCAATGCACTTCGGTCTGATGAGCGAAGTAGCACCGGGTTGGAAACTTCGTGTTCTATTGTCTCAAGTACTGTTTGCAGACCCGCATATCATGCTTCTTGACGAACCAACGAACAACCTGGACATGGACACCATCAAGTGGTTGGAAGACACGCTAAACCAACGTAACTGCACAATGATCATCATTTCGCACGACCGTCACTTCCTAAACTCTGTTTGTACACACATGGCTGACCTTGATTACGGCGAACTTCGTCTATTCCCAGGTAACTACGATGAGTACATGACGGCTGCGACTCAAGCTCGTGAGCGTCTACTGTCTGACAACGCTAAGAAGAAAGCACAAATTGCTGAACTTCAAACGTTCGTATCTCGTTTCTCTGCTAACGCATCTAAAGCGAAGCAAGCAACGTCACGTGCTAAGCAGATCGATAAGATCCAACTAGACGAAGTTAAAGCGTCTAGCCGTCAAAACCCATTCATCCGTTTCGAACAGTCTAAAGAGCTATTCCGTAACGCACTTGTGGTTGAAAACCTATCTCAAGGTTTTGAAGAAGACCTATACAACAAGTTCGACGGTATTTTCGAAGTAGGTGAGCGTGTTGCTATCATCGGTGAGAACGGTGTGGGTAAAACAACACTACTTAACACACTAGCTGGCGCTCTTGAGCCTCGCACAGGTGAGTACAAGTGGTCTGAAAACTCAAACATCGGTTACTACGCTCAAGATCACGCACACGATTTCGAGACAGACATGAACTTGTTTGATTGGATGAGCCAATGGCGCCAAGAAGGCGAAGACGAGCAAGTTGTTCGTGGCTTCCTAGGTCGTATGCTATTTGGTCAAGACGACATTAAGAAATCTGTAAAGGTTATCTCTGGTGGTGAGCAAGGTCGTATGCTTCTTGGTAAGATCATGATGCATAAACCAAACATCCTGCTAATGGATGAGCCAACAAACCACATGGATATGGAATCTATCGAAGCGCTTAACTTGGCTCTTGAGAACTACAAAGGCACATTGTTCTTCGTATCTCACGACCGTGTATTCGTAGACTCGCTTGCAACTCGTATCCTTGAAATCAAAGATGGCAAGATCAACGATTTCCGCGGTACTTACGCTGAGTTCTTGAAAGCACGCGGCTAATACCGTATAGCAAGAGCTAATACGTAATCATAGACAGGATCTTAAGA
>NZ_JBFRJM010000037.1:0-22933 GCF_041468865.1 Vibrio sp. 10N.286.52.C3
TTTTACTTTAATTGGTATAACTTCCTTTTAAAATGGTCCCGAATGAAACTGAAGTACTGCAGTTTTAGGCTGGTGAAGTACTTTGATACAATGGAATGATTAACTCATTTATGTTGATGCAGGGCCTGAACTGCTTGATTGTTTTCGTTGGTAACCGCTGCTTAAGGCGTACCGCCATACTCGATTGCGTTTGGCAACTGCGTCCTAGCTATGCCGGGCGATTAGAAAGCTTTGAATGGTGGCATTGGGATGATGAAACACTAGCAGAAATATTGCCACCATTCCAAAAAGATTGCGGTGAGTTTTTGGCTTACTTTGAGCAAGTCTAACCCCAATATATTTTAAGTCTGAAACTAAAAAAGCAGCCTAAGTGGCTGCTTTTTCGTTTAATAACTTTATAGCGGTTTAGCTGGCAAGCCGTTTAGTTCGCTAACTGATTAATTAGAAAGCTTAGCCTCGACTTGCCCAAGTGCGCGTTGGTACATAAACCAAGCACATGTACCGGCAAGCACATTACCCACCATGGCACCCCAGAACAGGCCTTCAATACCAGCAAGCTGCGAACCAATCCACAAGCAAGGCAAGAAGAAGGCGAACAGGCGCAGTGCTGATATCGTTAAGGCAGTATAAGACTTACCAAGCGCATTCGAGATAGAAACCATCAGCATGCAGATACCCAACGGCCCTAAACTGATAGGAACGATAAGTAAGTGGTAGTTCAAAATGGTCGAGACTTCGTCTTCGCTGGTCATGAGATTTGCCAACCCGCCAGAGAACACCCAAGTTACCAGTGCGATCACCAATTGGAATCCTAATACAAACATCACGGCAATCTTCACAAGACTACGTATGTTCCCTAGGTTCTTTTCTCCCAACATTCGGCCAATCATAGGTGGCATCGACATAGTCAGAGCAAGCACTGCAACAATCGAAAAGAACTCAAAACGTGAACCTAGCGCCCAAGCTGCAACGGCTGCTGTGCCGTAGCCTGCAAGCAGTTTGGTGGCGAGCATCGAAGAGACTGGTGGCAGTAGCTGACTGATCATCGCAGGCCCCATGATGTTTCCTATAGAACGAATACTCTTGCCGATATCAAGATCGTGCCAGTCGAATGTCATCCAATGCTTCTTAGTTACCTTAGGAGCAACGATAAAGATACCCACACCGAACGCCAAGATGGTCGCAATCGCGGCTCCGTTGATGCCCATGTCGAGCGTGAATATGAAAATCGGGTCCAATATCAAGTTGATGATGCTGGTCGCGATCATCATCGAACCGGGCAGCATGGTATTACCATTGGCACGACACACACTGTAGAAAAAGTAGAGCAGTGCGCCTGTCCAAGAGCTTACCAGCCAATAGATCCAGTAATAATCAATGATCGGCAGTACCGTCGGTGGTGCATCGAGGAGTTGTAAAATAGGACCACGCAACAGATAGATGATGACCGAGAACAGCGCGACACTCACACTGCCCATCACAACGACTAATCCGCCGAGCTGTTTGGCATAGCGTATCTCGTTAGCCCCAATAGCTCTCGCGATCACAGCCGTTGTCGCGATGCCTAGTCCGACTTGAATCCCGATAATGATCATCTGAATTGGTAGCGTGAAGCCTTGAACCGCGAGCGGCAGTACGCCTAACTGGCCAATAAAAGCACTGTCTACAAGTTGGAAGCTCATCAGGGAGAGCACCCCAAACAGCATTGGCCATGTCATTGTATAGAGTTGTCGGCCAAGAGAAGGCGAGGGAGTTGCGGTCGTAGAATTCATAACACTCTTATCAGTCTTGAAGGTAGGTTTGTCGTAGTGACAATCCACTCAATGAAGAATTGCGTAAAGGATAACGTAACGTTAGCTCGATACCAATAAATGTCATTAAATCTATCGATATTACCTTTGCACAGTTTCATCGGTATGTGAGCATTGTGCAATGCAACTTTATGCGTTCGCTTATTGAAATTTAAGGTGTCGTATCTTGTTTCTGAGTTTTATATTAGCGGATTGGGTCTAAAGGTTTTCCATTCGACTATTTCTAATGTTTCGCTTTATCCCGATAACTTGGTGGCGTGACTCCAACCCAACCTTTGAATGCACGATTGAAATTACTCAAGTCGCTGTAACCCACTTGCCAACTGATGTCTTGAACAGAAAGGTTGGTCTCTTCAAGTAGCTGTTTTGCTTTAGCTTCCCGAACTTGTTCTTTGGCTTGTTTAAAGAGAATGTTTTTGCTCTTCAGGTTTCTCTGCAGCGTTCGTTTTGTCATGCCGAGCATGGTCGCAAACCACTCAATATTGAACCAAGGTAGAGTCGCATAGGTGTCTATTAATATCTCGACAGCGTGATGCCAATCTTGGGTACTATTTCGTTCTGAAATGGCACGATAATCATCGGGCAGCGGAATCGAGAACGCACCGTATTGCTCTTCAAACTGAATATCAGAATCAAAGAAATGCTTAGGTAATTTACGTGCGCTGTTGTTCTTAGAGACCAACTTGGCGTGTGATGGTTGCCAGCGACTGTCAATGAACTTACGGCATAGGCTAATCACGGTCAGGGCGCGAAACCATTCTGCTTGTTCAAAACCTGAGGTCGATGGGTGATAGCAACTTCGATGACACAGCCACCACAATCCATCGCTTTTTTCCGTCCATATGGTGACGTGATTACTTAAGGTCGATATTTCAGTAATCAAGCAGCGTACCGCTTGCTCGAGAGAAGTGCATTGTTCAATTTTTCGGTCTAGCTCAGATGACAATTGCTCTAGAGAGGCCTTACGTCCAACCTCAATCCCTATCGAATAGCCAAACTTACGCTCAAGGCCATGAATGAAGCGAATCACGTCTTGTGTAGGAAGCCATTGATTGGATTGTGTCAGTTCAATGGGTAGACCGCACGCAACGGCGACGGTGCGCCAATCCAGTCTATGTTTGTCACAATACTGAATATATGGAGCAATGTTACTGGTCGAAGTGAGCAGTATGCTGGTGGTGTTCGATGATGCTTTCATTGTTTTGTGCCTACCATTAAATGTCATCAAGTGACCTAATTAAGTGTAGCGCATCTCCCTATACTTTTCCTAACCCAAACAGGAGAACAATTATGAAACTTAAACACATTGCCGTTCTAGTATCGTTAGCGACCCCATCATCATTTGCTCTTGCAGCAAACCCAGTTGAAGAAGCTCTGAAAGTTGAAGGTGCTCAAGTTACCTTGACCGTGAAAGAGGCGAGCACAGCATTTACCCCAAGTTTTACTGACTCAGCTCGTGAGTTATTCAATAACTTTCATTGGCAGATGGGCGGCGACCACAGCGTTTACTACAACATGCACATGAGTGAGTTTCTACCAACGGCACTGGCGGCTCCAAACGAAGAGTACAAGCCTTTAGTCAAAAATATCGACCCACGACTCGCTGCACTGAAAGTTGATACTGAAAGCAAAGGTCAGTTGACAATGGATGAGTACTTGGCGGATGAACAGTTCCGTACCCAAGGCTTTATGTTGATTCACAAAGGGGAGATCGTTTACGAAGCTTACCCAGGTATGAAGCCGACAGATACGCACGTTTGGGCATCTA
Source organism: Vibrio sp. 10N.286.52.C3 (assembly GCF_041468865.1). Lineage (NCBI taxonomy): Bacteria > Pseudomonadati > Pseudomonadota > Gammaproteobacteria > Vibrionales > Vibrionaceae > Vibrio > Vibrio sp. 10N.286.52.C3. The sequence continues at coordinate 3,580 of NZ_JBFRJM010000037.1, forward strand.
CAGCAAAAACGACGGTTGGCACAGTGATCGCAATGTTAGTGGAAGAGGGCAAAGTCGACCCTGAAAAAGAGATCGCTGAGTATGTTTCTGAATTGAAAGGAACGAACTGGGATGGCATCACAGTACACCAAGTTCTGAACATGTCGACCGCGCTAGACAATGAAGAGACATTAGAGTCTATCTTGAACCCAGACTCTGATGTGGTGCGTTTCTTTGCGGCATCGTTTAACTCACCAAGAGCAAAAACGGGTGAGATGGAAACTTGGATGGACGTGGCTAAGGGCGCGCAAAAGCTCGCAGGTGAAAAAGCCGGTGACCACTTCCGTTATGCATCTATCAACACCATGGTGCTGACTAAGTTAGTTGAAAACGTTGAAAACAAAACTTGGACTCAAGTATTCGAAGATCGTGTTTGGTCAAAAGTGCACGCACGTCAACCAATGCAATTCAACTTGACGCCAGATGGCATGGCGATCGCGGTTGGCTTGGTTTCATCAACGGTAGAAGACATGGCTCGCTGGGGAACACTATTTACACCTAGCTGGAAAGCGGTGGCTGATGAGCCAGTGGTGTCACAAGCTGTGATTGATCGTATCCGCAACGGCGGTGATCCAAAAGCATTCGTAGGTACTAGCAAAGAGAGCAGTTCACTGCACGCATACAACGAAAAAGCAGACTACAACGCATACCAATTTGATTTCATTTTCAATGACGGTGCAATGTCGAAAAGTGGCAACCTAGGCCAATTTATTTACATCGATCCTGCACGTGACTTTGTGGGTGTGATGTTCTCAACCAACCCATACCACTCAGGTTTTGGTGAGAATAAAGGCCCTGCACTAATGCGTTCGGCAGCAAAACTACTTGCTGACAAGTAATCTATTTATTACCTAACAGGATGTTCCAGGCTTCAAGGAGGAAGCAAACGACTTTCGAGAGATATAATGAAAAAGTTTGCTCTATTAATCCCGTTGAGTTTAGGTCTAGCCCTTCCTGCACATGCCGATTCAGATTCCGAACGTGTTATCGATCCTGCTGATGTCACTAAAGTTTATACTCAAGCTGCATTGATGCTGAATGGTAGTTCAGATATCCAATTTCAAGGGCAAGTTTCTGGCGGTTTAGAAAACGGTCAGCAGTTTGCCCTACTGGCCGAAGGGACGTTTGTCGATGAAAGCAACACAGCGCTTCGCGATCCAGACAAATTCGGTACAGAGTACAGCAACTCTAGAATTCAGTACTTCCACGTCTTTGAAACAGGGACGAAAGCTACGCCTAAAGTGGGTCTTTCATTAGATTATATTAATACGCGCAACAGTATTAAAAATGACTTATTGTCGGTTGGCGGTGTTGTTGCGATTAATCCAGCTTATACCGGTGGATTCCTGGTATTTCCAAGAGCAGGACTGATGACTGGTAGTATGGAGATCCCTGGCGTCACTTCATCTAAAGATGATTTAACGGGATACTCGCTTGGTTTGATTACCGCGAAGCATCTCGGTGACTCTGGCGCTTATGTGTCTTTGGTTCCTGAGTGGCAAGATCTTTCTGGTGATGATATCGACATGCAAAACTTCTCATTTAAAACATCGTTAAATGTGCCGATGAACACTGCAAGAACTTGGTGGTTGAATACGCGCTATGACATTACCAAAGCGGATGTTGATGTGAAAGGTGTGTCAATGCCGAATGGTTGGCAAACCGAAGCTTGGGTTGGTGTGAGATACTACTTCTAGCGCTCTAGCCAGCTAATTTGCAAAGAACCTAAAAAAGCCAGTCAATGTGACTGGCTTTTGTCGTTTAGGTACTGCGTAAAACGTTACTTATTTATTAGCAACGTTACCTAGCTTCAACCACGTATCGATAACCGTATCCGGGTTTAGTGAAACAGAGCTGATGCCTTGCTCCATTAACCACTCTGCTAGGTCGTCATGGTCAGATGGGCCTTGGCCACAAATGCCCACGTATTTACCCGCTTTGGTTGCTGCATCGATCGCCATTTTCAGCATTGCTTTCACGGCTGGGTTACGCTCATCGAATAGGTGTGCCACGTCACCTGAATCTCGGTCTAGGCCAAGCGTCAGCTGTGTCATGTCGTTTGAACCGATAGAGAAGCCATCGAAGTACTTCAAGAACTCATCAGCCAAAATTGCGTTCGATGGTAGCTCACACATCATGATGACTTTCAGACCTTGGTCGCCACGGCGTAGGTCGAACTTAGCCAGAATGTCGATAACCGATGCTGCTTCGCTTGGCGTGCGAACGAATGGAATCATGATTTCAATGTTCTTAAGACCCATCTCGTTACGAACACGTTTGATCGCTTGAGTTTCTAGCTCGAAACAGTCTTCGAATACTGGTGAGATGTAACGAGATGCACCACGGAAGCCCAGCATTGGGTTCTCTTCATGCGGTTCAAACGTTTTACCGCCGACTAGGTTGCTGTACTCGTTCGACTTAAAGTCAGACATACGTACGATCACACGCTTAGGCCAGAATGCAGAAGCGATAGTCGCGATGCCTTCTGTTAATTTGCTTACGTAGAAATCGATAGGATCTTTGTAGCCACGAATACGTTCGTTGATTTCCGCTTTTAGCTCATCCGTTTGTGCATCGAAGTTAAGCAGCGCTTTAGGGTGAATACCGATCATCTTGTTGATGATGAATTCTAGACGAGCAAGGCCAACACCTTCGTTCGGGATTTGTGCAAAGTCGAAGGCACGATCTGGGTTACCCACGTTCATCATTACTTTGGTTGGTAGCATTGGTAGCTCATCAACCTCAGAACGTTTGATTTCAAAATCGAGTTCGCCGTTGTAAACGTAGCCTGTTTCGCCTTCTGAACATGACACTGTCACGGTATCGCCATCGTTTAGGCTGCTTGTTGCGCTGCCACAACCAACGATTGCTGGGATACCAAGCTCGCGAGCAATGATCGCAGCGTGACAAGTACGGCCACCACGGTTAGTCACAATCGCAGACGCTTTCTTCATCACAGGTTCCCAGTCTGGGTCTGTCATGTCAGTTACCAGCACGTCGCCTTCTTGAACCAGTGACATTTGGTCTAGAGAATCAACCAAGCGAACAGGGCCAGAGCCGATACGCTGACCGATAGCGCGGCCTTCAACCAAGACATCCGCCTTATTGTTTAGCTCGTAACGCTCGATAACGTTTTGATCGCTTTGAGAACATACGGTTTCTGGGCGAGCCTGAACGATGTAAAGCTTGCCGTCGATGCCATCTTTCGCCCACTCAATGTCCATTGGACGTTGGTAGTGCTTCTCGATGATCATCGCTTGTTTTGCTAGCTCTTTGATCTCTTCATCGTTGAGTGAGAACTCGTTACGCTCTTGAGTGTCGGTGTCGATGATATCGACTTGCTTGCCGATTTCTTGATTGGTCGAGTAGATCATCTTGATCAACTTAGAACCAAACGTCTTTTTAACGATTGGGTAGTGACCCGCTTCTAACATTGGCTTGTGAACGTAGAACTCGTCTGGGTTCACTGCGCCCTGTACAACCATTTCACCCAAGCCCCAAGAAGAGGTGATGAATACCACTTGGTCGAAGCCAGACTCAGTATCAAGCGTGAACATCACACCTGAAGAGGCTTTGTCTGAGCGAACCATGCGCTGGATACCCGCAGACAATGAAATGCCACGGTGGTCAAAGCCTTGGTGTACACGGTAAGAGATAGCGCGGTCGTTAAACAGTGACGCGTAAACGTGCTTGGTTGCTTCGAGTACCGCGTCGATGCCTTTCACGTTAAGGAAGGTTTCTTGCTGGCCTGCGAATGAAGCATCTGGAAGGTCTTCTGCGGTTGCAGATGAACGCACAGCTACAGACAATTCTTCGTTGTCTTCGATTAGCTCGCGGTAGTTATCACGGATGTCTTGCTCTAGTGATTCTGGGAAGGGTGCGTCTAGAACCCATTGTCGAATCGTTGCACCTGTCTTACGCAGTGCGTCAACGTCTTCAACATCAAGTTCATCAAGTAGTTGGTGGATGCGCTCATCAAGACCTTTGTAGTCAAGAAAGTCGTTAAACGCATAAGAAGTGGTAGCAAAACCATTAGGTACAGAAACACCAGCATTGGACAGGTTAGAAACCATCTCGCCCAGTGAGGCGTTCTTACCGCCGACTTTGTCGACATCTTCCATGGATAGGCCATTGAACCATAGGGTATTATTTTGCATTTATTTCTCCAGAAACATCGCAAGCATTGTAGGGATTTAAAGGCAAACGATTACGTGTCAGTTTAAAAAAATGTAAATTATTTTCTAAAGCTGTGGGGGACGTAATAGTCAGCAGGGTTTTATTATCTATATTATGGTTACCATCCTACTCAAAATAATTTTAAACATTAAATAAAAAATGCAAATTGATATCCAAAGTCGTGATGTATTCTATGTTTCTGATGGAACGGCCATAACATGTGAGACTTTAGGGCATGTTGTTCTAGGTCAATTCCCTTTTAAAGCCAATGAAAAAACCTTTCCGTTTGTGGAAAGTGAGGACAAACTTTCTGATTTATTAAAAGAGATTGAAATTTCGTATCGTGATACCGGATTAGAACCGCTAGTGTTCTTTTCGATTGTGATACCTGATATCAAAACCAAATTGCTAGAAGCACCCGCGCACTGTTATGACGTGTTAGAGAGCATCGTGCAGAAAGTACAGGATGACATTCAGATGGCGCCTGTTCCTAAGTTGCAGCGCTCACGCAGTGTAAACAAGGACTCGGTGAAGTATTTCGACCGTATTGCTGCGATTGAGTACACGCTCGCGCATGATGATGGCATCACGCTAAAAGGGCTGGAAGAAGCCGACATCATCTTGTTGGGTGTTTCTCGAAGTGGCAAAACACCAACAAGTTTGTATATGGCGATGCAGTTTGGCTTACGCGTAGCAAACTACCCATTTATCCACGATGACTTGGCACGCTTAAAGCTGTTGCCAGAGTTTGAGATTTACCGACATAAGCTGTTTGGTTTGACCATTGATGCAGAAAGGCTCACTGAAATTCGTGAGAACCGCTTAGCAGGCAGCGAATACGCCAGTGACTCACAATGTTTGTATGAATTGCAAACGGTAGAGGCGATGTTCCGTCGAGAAGCGATACCTTACATCAACACCTCTTCACTATCGGTTGAAGAAATTTCGACACGAATCTTGGAGCGAACAGGTTTGAGAAGGCGTCTGCTGTAAGACAAAGCCTTAGAGAAATAGAATGGCCAGATAAAAGAAAATCGAAGCTCGCAGTTTACACCTGAGAGCTTCGATTTTTTGTTTGTGCTCGTTGTAGTCGCTTGCGAGTCAGAGCTTGTTTTCTTAATCAGAGCTTGCTTTCTTAATCGAGATAGCTTTCTAGCGAAGTAAAGACAGCTTTAGCGTTTCACTTTTCTTTTCTAACCAGCGTTCAAGTGCTGGTGGCCATGTGATGCTTGGTTCTACGCAAAAGCCACGAAGCATCGAGAAATACACCGCTTGATCGACTAGAGGCAGTGATGACTCACCATTCTCTAGATCCAGTAAGAGTTCGGCATCTTTCAGTAATGGGTTAATCAGTTGAACGAACTGAGGCGTCTTTTCTAACAGTTCTTCAAAGTTAAAACCTTCGGTCTCTTTACTGGCACGCCAAGCTTCTTTGGCTCCAGCAGAGCGATATTCAGCCAAGTCGAGGTTCCACCAACGTGGGCGTCCAATCTGTTGAGTAAGAGGGAATGCGCGAGTTTGGAACACAGTCACTTGCTCAGATGGCACACGCTGCTCATCGCTTGATTTCAAGTCCATGAAGCACGCGATGATATCTAGGCTCTCTGCCATGATAGAGCCATCGTCTTTTTGTAAGACGGGTACCATCTTTTTACCGATCAGATCGATAAGGGTTTGGGCATCATCATAATCGACAGAAACAAGCTCAATGTTCAAGCCTAGCGATTGAGCAATGTAGGAGACTCTTGCACAGAAAGGGCAGTGGCCGTAAATGTAAAGCTTCATAGCTTCCCTCATTCGGGTCTTTCTTAGTATAAGATGATGCTAATATACCAGAAACTTTCGCAGACAATAAGCCTTTGTTAACAAGAACTATTCACTGCGATTAAGTGCTCGGGGATATCAAGAGAACGATGGGAATAAGCACTTAGTGTAGAAACTCGTTGCCTAATTCTATTGTTAGTTGAGTGCGGTTTTATTGTAACGAGTAAGCGAATGAGAAAGCTAGTGGGTAAATTACAGGCATAAAAAAGGCTCTGGCTGCTTACTCTAATGCAGAAGAGTGAAGTCAGCCAAAGCCTCAATTTTGTTACCTTTAGTAGAGTGACTACTAAAAGGGCAGAGTGGTTAAACTATGCTTTTTTAAGATCTTGCGCTGGGTAAGTAAGCGTCATTGCGCCTTCTACCGTTGTAACGTGAACGTAGCCGCCACCAGCACTTAGGCCAGTTACTACCATTTCACCTAGTTCAACACCTTTTGTTGCTACAACGCGATCATCAACTGAAAACACTTTACACACCTTCAATAAATTAAATAAATACGATAGATATCGAACGCGGATTTAAACAGATGGGACCTCAATCAACTAATCCGGTTATTTGTCGTAAAGATTAAATTCAGTTATGTATAAATAATTATGTATTAAAAATCAGTTTGTTAACTTACGCTGTGACGTTATTTATCCGCTGGATACACTACACCAACTTGTTGGCGCATCTCTGTAATTAACTTCGCAACCGTTAAAGCGCGCAGTTGGGCCTGCGCTTGTGTTGCGTTGTCGCCAGCAATGCAGCTAGCAAAGGCCTGCGCTTCGTAACTCATGGAGTTTTCGCTTTGTGCTTGAGTAAGGTTTTCTACCGTGCCATCGCGGTAGCGGATCTTAACGTCAGTACATTCAGCGATGTGATCGATGATGATCGCCCCTAATTCACCTTGGATCTCGCTTGGCGCATAAGAGTCGCTGACTTTGGAGTGCGCAAGGGTCACATCAAACTCAGGGTATTGGAAGATCGCACAGCCATGAGCATCGACACCTGAATCAAGTAGCTTTGCAGAAGCCTGTGCGTTTTCAGGTTTGCCAAATAGCGCGACTGTCGCGGCAACACAGTAAAAGCCAATATCGACCAATGAGCCGTTAGAAAAAGCTGGGTTGAAGGTATTTGGGTTCTCGCCGTTTAGGTATTTTTGGTAGCGCGATGAATACTGGCAGTAGTTGATGTGTGCTTTATGTACCTTGCCAATCTTTTCTAACCCAAGTTGAACTTGCTTAAAGTTCGGTAGGAATTGAGATTTATACGCCTCAAACAGCACCACACCGTTTTTCTCAGCGACTTCGAACATGCGTGTTGCTTCATCAATATTTGATGCAACCGGCTTTTCACAGATAACATGCTTGCCGTGTTCCATCATGAAGATAGATTGCTCGCAATGCAGTGAGTTAGGGGAAGCGATGTACACGGCTTCTACAGTGTTGTCATTGGCCAATGCGTCGAGTGAGTCATACGTGGTTTCAACGTCAAATTCTTGGGCGAACTGTGCCGCGCTGTCTAGATTTCGAGAGTAAACCGCAGCAAGTTGCATCGATTGAGATTCGTGCGCAGCTTGAACAAACTTTTGTGTAATCCAATTGGTTCCAATTACAGCAAACTTAATCATATAGGTATCCAGTCGTTAGTCGTCGTTAGTATATTGATTCTGCAGAGATAGTAGCACTCAACGGCTGGCAATGTGCCTGAGATTTACGGAACAATTTCCCTAAACATAGTGCCTAATATTAATGTTCAGCCTTCACAGAGCGTCTGAGTTGACCAGTGTAACGGTGCACAACTAAGCCATTTTTGCTAAGGTGTTATTGAATTCAAACAAGGTGATGATATGCAAATCCGGACGGCCAAGGTAACTGATATTAACGCGATCTTAGCGCTCTCTGAGCAGATAAACCGTCAACATCATCTTGGTGCGCCTATGGTATTTGCACCAGCGTCACAAGGCTTGGCCGACAGTGAAGAGTATTGGTTAGGTTTGATGCTTGACCCACTTGGCGCTTTCTTGGTTGCAGTAGACGACAAGCAAGTCGTTGGCTTTTTAGCGGGTAAGGTAACGCAGAACAAAGGCGTCAGTTTTATTCAGCCGCACAAGGTGGCAAGGGTCAATACGATTGTGGTGAACGATCAGGTTCAGAGCAAAGGTGCTGGTCGAGCGTTAATGAAGTCTTTTAATCAATGGGCGCAGGCGAGAGGAGCGATAGAACTTAGGTTGGAGGTAATGGAGTTTAACCAACAAGCTCAGGGTTTCTATGAGTCGTTAGGAATGGAAACTCAGTCACGAACCATGTCCATGCGTTTTGAGGAGATCTAAAGGTGCGTCTGTTTCTGCCTTTATCACTGTGTTTACTGTTTGTGGCTTCGAACGCGAATGCTGAGCAAGTCGTGGTCGAGAAAATAGTCTCTGACGCGACCGCTATCGAAACCATCGTATTCGAGTCTGCACCGGCTCATTCTCAACGTGTCTCAACGTCTTCATCTAACTCAACCTCTTCCACGAGCTCAAACTCCGAGCATGTGATTATTGTGGATGATGTTCTTAACAGTAGCCCTGATGAAAAGGTAGCTCAGTTTTCTCAAGGGTCATCGAAACGTCCACCTCAAAGTTCCTCTCGACAGTTTTACAACGTACCGGATAGCGCATCTGAGATAGATTCGCTGTCGCAAGTGGTTACGTTAGTTAAAGTCGATAAATCGAAACGTAGGATGTATCTGCTAAAAGGTGAAGAGGTGATTCAGGAGTTTCGTATTGCGCTAGGCAAACAACCGAAAGGGCATAAACGCTTTGAAGGGGACAACCGAACGCCGGAAGGGGAATACCAGCTCGATTATGTGATGGAAGAGTCGGACTTTTATCGCTCAGTACATATTAACTATCCGCAACCTTCGGATATGCAATGGGCAGAGCAAAATGATGTAGATCCTGGAGGAAACATCAAAATCCATGGCATCAAAAACGGCGAGCGTCGTTCGCCGAGCTTTATTCAAAGTTTTGATTGGACGGATGGCTGTATCGCGTTAACCAATCAAGATATGGATGAGTTTCTCCAACTTGTAAAAATGGGTACCCCTATCCATATCGAATGGTAGTCATTGGTACCCAGTTTTCTTAATCACTTTCCGCAGTCAATTAGCGCAATCAATTCGCGAAACCAATTCGTAAAAGCAACGTCCAAACTTAACCGCTAAAGCCAGTTACAGTATGACTCGACCTGCACTGAATATTGCAATCACAATCAGCAATGCAATGGTGACTGGCTTGAACTTCGCTCCACCAAATCTCTCGAACAGTTTAGAACCCACATAACCGCCAAGCATGCTGCTTGGTAGAAGCGCGAGAGTCAGCCAAACTACATCGCGGTCGACTAACCCAGCGATAGATGCCGAAACAAACGCAGTGGAATCAGCCAATACAAAGAAGGCTATCAGGCCTGCTCTGGCAATGTGCGGAGCGACTGGGCTTGCTAATGCATGAGTGCCAATTGGAGGCCCTGACATCGAAGCCGCGCCGTTCATTACACCCGCAAGGCTTCCTAGAATATAGGGAGTAAATCTAGGTTCGCTTTTGTACTGGAAACCTTTGTAGATCATAAGTGCAGACGCAAAAATGAAGGCACTGATGATCAAGATGATCGTGTCTTGGCTAACGGATTTAAGCAGAAGTAAGCCGACTGGTGTGAAGGCAAAACAAGGGATAAATACCTTTAAAACCCAGCGCCAATTTACGTGATGTTTAACCTTAGGCAGTAATTGAACATTGCCTAGGAGATCGATCAACATGAAGACGGGAACCAGTTCGATAACAGGCTCGAATAACGCACTTAATGGCAATGCCACTAAGGTGAAACCGAAACCTGAGAAGCCACGAACAATAGCGGCGAAAATGAAGATTGCACCCAAAATTGGGAAGGTTGGACTAAAAATGAGATCCATAAATTAAGTAACCAATGAAGCTGTCTGTATAGAGCGAGCTAATGAAACCAAGTGAGTAGCGGAATGTACTCCTACTCACTTGTGTTTGCTACCTAATTTTAAGGTTTCCCGAGAGTTAATTTTAAAGTCTCTCGGGGTTGTTTTTGCGGTATTTGTTTGGTCAATTTATAGAGGTAAATTGATTCGGAAAATCAGTGAATACGGCATCTACTTTTGAGATGAATTTGAAGTGAGACGGATCGTTTACTGTGTAGCACCATGTTTGGATGTTTGCTTCACTGAGTGTATCAAGATCGCTCTGATTCACATGCTCGTAGTTCATGTGACAGCTGAACGCTTTGACCTCGTCAATCAACATCAAGTCGGCTTGAGTCAGTTGCTCGGTGATCAGACCTACGCGGTATCTCGGCAGGTGACGAGCCATTTCAGAAACGACTTGATGGCTGAAACTTGAAAGCAGCACTCTGTCGGTGTCTAGATTTGAACGAATCAACTCGGTATGCAGCAAATCAACGACATGAGGCGCTTGATGTCGACTGTCGACTTTGATCTCTAAGTTCACGCTGAGATCATGCTGTTCAGCAAGCGCGAGCAACTCTTCCAACGTCAATATTCTTTCACCAGCGAACTGCTCAGACTTCCAACTGCCAAAATCGAGCTGACGCAGCTCAGCAAGGGTGTGTTCATCAACTCGACCCTTGCCATCGCTGCAGCGATCAAGCGTGTGATCGTGACAAACGACCAGTTGGTCATCCTGAGTGGGCTGAATATCAACTTCAATCCATTTCAAGCCGAGTTTAGCCGCTTGTTCAATGCTTGCTTTGGTATTTTCTGGGTGAGTACCTGCAACACCCCGATGACCTACGATGATAGACGACATAATTAATCCTTCTTGAATGCGCATCGTAAATATTTATTAAATATCAGTTTTCCCGAATACGCCAGAGTAATTGCTGGGCAAGAGTCTCTACACAGGATTCGGCTCATAAAAGTGATATTTTCCTCTTAGTACTTTCCTAGCAGTACTAAGAGGAAAAGCCTCTCGAGTGGAGAGGCTTTGGATGAGATGAGGCTTTGACCCGAACCTCGCTTTAGTGTGCGATATCGAGTTGGTTGTCTTTCACGCCGTTAATACGGAACCAACCTGCAATACTGAATCGCTCTGTGTTTGTCGGCAGTACCTCGTGTGGGAACTGTTCAGATAAGAACACAAATAAGCGGCCTGACTTTGGTGGAATGGTCGTGATGTGGTTGTCTTTTAGGTCGTAAACCACAAGTTCACCAGCGTCTTCTTCTGTCCACTCATCATTCATATAGAACACAGTGGTCAGGCGGCGGTTTTCATTGCCCTTGAAACAGTCTAAGTGCTTCTGGTAGAAGTCGCCTTTTTCGTATTTAGCAAAGTGCGCTTCGTACTCGAACAGACCCAAAAAGAACGCTTGGTTTGCCGCTAAACGAATTTGTTCCATTTTGTCTAGGAACAGAGATGCTGGCTGACCCATATCGCGGCGCACCCATTGAATCTTGTCACTACGAATGGTCGACTCTCGCGTTACTTCATCGTTACGGCCAATCCTAGCCTTTTTCCAGTTCTCTGGAATGCAATCCCTCAATGCCACCACTTCTTCATGAGTTAAGAAGTCATCCCAAACAAAGTAGCCTTGGGTAGAAAGAGCATCGATTAGTTGGTTCATGTATAGCACTCAGACAATAAATTAGAGGCGCATATATAGTCCTAATAACTTAGGTCAACAAATCACGTATTTTGTCGTCACGATAAAAGAGCGGAAGAGCATGGTACTTTGATGTGATTTTATAGTTAACAAATTTGTTACAAATAAATGTGAGTTTGCTATGGTGTAGGTCTGACCAGTTGAATTATCACAAGGAGTGGGTTTGCAGCTGCATACCATTAAAGGTTACATCCAAGACATGTACTTGGTGGAGTATCCGGACAAATTACTGTTGCTCGATGGCGCATGTCGAGCCGATATTCCGCATTTGAAGGCTTTTATTGAAACCGAACTTATGCGTGATTTTTCTGATCTCCACACGGTTGTGGTGACACACATGCATCCTGACCATGCAGGGGCAGCGCACAAGCTCAGAAAGCTCACGAGCTGTAACTTGGTGGCAGCAAACCGAGACAAAGATTGGTATCACGGCATCGATGGCATTTTGATGCACCTGACCGACTTAGCGCTTGCTAGGTGGATGGCGAACCGCTTAGGCAAGCCTAAAGCAAACCTATGGTATTCAAGAAAGTTAAAGCCGGACTACAAGCTGTCTGATGGGGATAGTATTCCAGGGTTTGATGATTGGTTGGTTCTTGAAACACCGGGCCATACCGACCGTGATCTCTCGGTCTATTGCCCATCACACAGCGTGGCTTATGTTGCCGATTTAATGGTCGAGGTTAAGAAGAAGCTGATTCCGCCGTTTCCTATCTTTCACCCTAATAAGTATCGAGCGTCTGTATCGCGCATTTATGACATGCAGCTCGATACCTTGCTGGTGGCGCATGGTGGGCAAGTCGATTTCAGTCAGAAGGCTTTTGAACACCTGCTGATGAGTGCCCCAAGAAGGCCTGTTACACATTGGCGAGTGACGAAAATCAAAACCAAGAAATTACTTTTATCGATTGGGCGATTTGGTTTTCAATCTCATGGTAAATCGAAGAAATAGATCAGAAGTCTGAATGCAAAGTCGTGTATTCAGAGCTGAAAGTAGAAATAGAAAAATAGATAGCAATAAGGCCAGTCATGAGACTGGCCTTATATCGTTGTGAGTAGCTTTAGTTATAACCTGTGGAGCGGTTACGATGACTCGGATTAGTGAGTCAGCAGGAATTCACCCGCAGGGTCAACAATCACTTTGTCACTCATGCCTTGACGTCCAAGCAACATCATGTAAGTCATGTCTTGACGGTTGCTTAGCGTGATATCGATCGGCCATTGTTGGCCACCGATTCTTAGCATGGTTTCAATCACGCAACGGTGTTCAACTTCGCCGTTAGATGATTTAATTTTCTTACTTGTTTTCAGTTTCGCCTTGCAGCGCACCGTCTCTTCTAGGTGATAAACGTCTGGGTGAAGGTCGAACTCTACGAATTTCTCACCATTTGATTTAACACATAGTAGATTGTCTACGTGTAGAGAAGAGGTTTTAGCCCCTGTATCAACACGTGTATGTAGTCCAGTTATCCCTAACTCTGGTAAGCAAAGTGCTTCGGTATTCCCTATGATCATTTTATTGTTCATTTTCTTTCCAATCATGAGTTATCGGTATTCAATCAGCCCTTGCCACGAGTACGGTTAGCGTTTGGTTTTGCATTCTTCTCGATGAATTCGAAAATCATGTCTGCTACATCTTTACCCGTTGCTTTCTCGATGCCTTCTAGGCCTGGAGAAGAGTTTACTTCCATTACCACTGGGCCGTTCTTAGATTGTAGGATATCTACACCACATAGGTTTAATCCCATGATTTTCGCTGCATTGATTGCTGTTGCGCGCTCTTCTTTGGTTAGTTTAACCAGCTGAGCAGTGCCGCCACGGTGCAGGTTAGAGCGGAATTCACCTTCACCAGCTTGACGCTTCATTGCAGCAATTACTTTGTTGCCAACAACAAAACAACGGATGTCTGCGCCATTTGCTTCTTCAATGAACTCTTGAACCAAGATGTTCGCTTTTAGGCCCATGAACGCTTCGATAACGCTTTCTGCTGCTTTGTTTGTTTCTGCTAGTACAACGCCGATACCTTGAGTGCCTTCAAGAAGCTTGATCACAAGTGGCGCGCCGCCTACGTTTTTGATCAGGTCTTGAATCTTGTCTGGGCGGCTAGCGAAACCTGTTTTTGGTAAGCCAATACCTTTACGAGACAACAGTTGTAGTGAGCGCAGTTTGTCGCGAGAGCGACTGATTGCTACTGACTCATTGATACAAAAAGTGCCCATCATTTCAAATTGGCGAACAACCGCAGTTCCGTAAAAGGTAATGGAAGCGCCAATACGTGGAATAACAGCATCGTATTGAGGTAGCTCTTCACCCATGTAGCGAATCTTCGGATTGTTACTCGCGATATCTATATCACAGTGCAACGTGTCGATAACATCGACCTGATGACCACGTGCTTCTCCAGCCTGCTTTAGACGAGCGGTAGAGTATAGATTTTCGTTGCGAGAAAGAATTGCGATACGCATGGCGTTTCCTTAGTTAATACCTGATTGGTAACTGCAAATAAATTAGTTGTTAGCTGAGCTTTCAGTTTTTTCTGAGGCTCCTTGCTTGCTTCGGGGCGAACCTTAAGGCTTTTCGTTCAACTAAGAAAACGAATTAAATTTGTCGAGTCGACAACGGAAATTTATCGATTGTGTGAGCTATTGGTACAGCAGGCTTGAGAGGGGAATTGGAATGGAAAAGCGAGTTGAGACCTAACTCATATTGGGGGTAGGAGCATATTAGGTTGTACCCAACTCGCGTTTACTCGGTGCTAAAAAGTGTACTAATAACGCCAGTTACATAGATCTAAAAGTGTTCGTAGTGCTTCTCTTTCGAGCTTACTGCAGGTGCTTTTTAGCTTGTTAAGATAGTATTTTCTCATGGTCATTACTCTCTCTGGTTAGGCTTTATTTACAACCTATGGTTTGTTGCTGACCCGTTCATTATGGATAATTAAGAGGAACTAAAAAACAGATGGTATTTTTATTGGTTGTTCCTGTTTTGGTCGCATTACACTACTTTTTGATGAATGTGTTTTATAATGAGCTTAATTAGGAAGAGCTATCTTTAAAAGGTTCACTATTTGTCTGATCTAAACATGATGCGTTACTACACGCGGCTAGAATCGTTCGAGCCAAACATTTCTCATTCAGTCACCCTAGCCGAAGTAGCGGATATGCTGTTTACAAGCTTGCGTCACGCTCGAACTTTACTTGGTAAGATGCATCAAGCTGAATGGGTGGTGTGGGAGCCAAAAGTTGGCAGGAATCAACGCTCTAACTTAACACTGCGTTTTAGCAATTCAGAGTTGGCGCAGCATGTTGCAAGTAAACTGATAGAGCAGGGCAAGTACGAAAAAGCACTTTCCATATTGGATAATGACCGCGCTGTGTTTGGTTCTTTACTGCAAGAAACTTCCGGCGCGACCATGCGTGAAGGGCTGCTGCACGTTCAATTAACCTATAAGCGTAAGTTTGAGGATTTGTTTCCGCACCATATACACCGCAGTAGCGAACGATTTTTGATAAGACAGGTTTTTAGCTGCCTAGTGACGTGTAATGGTAAAGGTGAGTTAAAGCCTGAATTAGCTCACCATTGGGAATATGACACAGAGCAACTGGTTTGGACTTTCTATCTGCGCCCCGGTCTGACTTTTCATGATGGTCAGCCAGTAGATGCCAAGCAGCTGGTTGCTTTGTTTACTGCTCTACAAGCTCTGCCTTTCTATCAAGCTGAGTTAGATCATGTCGCTTCCATCTACAGTGAGCAGCCATTAAGGATCAGTTTTAAATTAACCCAAGCGGACACAGGTTTTGCGGGGTTGCTTGCTGGTGTTAAGTATTCGATTCAACCCGCCGAGCAAGTGATGCGTGAACCATTACCATTGAGCTCAATGTCTCATGCTGTGATCGGTACTGGCCCTTTCAGAGTGGTTGAAACCAATAGTGAGCGCATCAAGCTCTCGGCATTCGAACACTTTTACGGGTGTCGCTCTTTAACCGATGAAGTGACTATTTGGCAGTTTGAAGAGTCGATGACAGGTAGTGCTCGATTCGATGATAGCCAGATGCAGGTGTCACCTTATGAAGACTCCGCCTGTTTTCACCAATTAGGGAAAAGCGACACTGAGCTAGTCTCGGCTGAAACTGACGGGCTTCGTAGTCGAATCGAAGATGGTTGTTTGTTTGTTCTGTTCAATCAAAACTCAGCAGTGAATCCGTTAAGCGACGAGCAACGTAAGTACCTATCAGCCCTTGCAAACCCTCAGGCTATTTTGGCGCAACTGGAGCAAAACCAAGGATTATTCAGTGTCTCTTTGGCTCAGAACATATTGCCAAGTTGGCAGAAGCTGTATCGAACGCCTTCCAGAGAGAGTGAGTTGCCTAAGAAATTGAGCATTGCGGTATATAACTACTATGCCCTTTATCGGTGTGCCATTTCCGTGTCGGACATCCTTAAACGACATGGAGTGGAAGTTGAAGTGAACACCTATAGCTTTCGAGAGTTGGCGCTGCTTTCTCAGCGGGGCGATTTAAAAGAAGATTTGGTATTGTGTAACCTGAATCTCGATGATAATGCGCCATCTTCGCTGTTCTCGTGGTTGATGAATGACCCTGTATTGCACTCTGCTTTGGGAGAGATGAACAGCGATTGGCTCAAGCAGCGCTTGGATAGTCATAAAGCATCCGTGGAACTGCCTAATTACTTGGCAGAGCTAGAACCCATCGCGTCTACTCTGATCTCAGATTATTGGTTAGTGCCTATGTTCCACCACTTACAGACCGTTCGTTTCCAAGGGATTCTGAAAAACGTGGCCATCACAAACTGGGGATGGCCAGACTTCAAGAATGTATGGTCTGCTGATTAACCTTTCTTACTAACTAAATAACTAAGTTAGCTCGTTTTCAAAGTCGGTTTTTCCAAAATCGACTTTGACACGCTTACGTCTAGATAAATTAAAAATTACACTCTGTGGTTTACTTTTTGGTTTTGGTATGTAAACTAGTCAGTGTAGTTTTTGAGTTGGGTCTTTCCCAACGGTTGAAGAGATACCAATGAAAAAATATCTATTACCGATTTTAGGAGTACTTGCCGTGGTCGCTATCGTAAGCACAGGTTCACAATCAAATGACAATCTAGATAAGCTTCCAAAGAAGTTTGCTAACAGTGAGTTAGAGTACAAATCGGGCATGTCTGATATTTTTTCAATCTTGAAAGCGTATGTAACCGTGGAAAGAAATGAGCCAGTGCCACGTGCTGCATTGCCTTTGATTCCGATGACAGCCGAGCAATTGATCGAAGAGACAGAAGACGTTGCGTACCGCTTAGGTCACTCAAGTGTGATGATGAAGCTAGATGGCAAGCTAGTGATGACTGACCCTGTGTTCAGTGATCGAGCATCACCAGTGCAATGGATGGGGCCAAAGCGCTTTCACCCAACCCCAATCTCACTGCAAGATCTACCTGACATCGATGTGGTAGTGATCAGCCATGATCACTACGACCATTTAGACAAAGGTGCCGTGAAGGTATTAGCCGACAAAGTAGGGACGTTCTTAGTGCCATTAAGAGTGGGCGCACTGTTGGAAAAGTGGGGCGTGGATAAAGAGAAGATCATCGAATTGAACTGGTGGGAATCGGCAACGGCCTCAGACATTGAGTTCACGTTGACACCGACACAGCATTTCTCTGGTCGTGGCTTGCTTGATCGTGACCAAACACTGTGGGGCAGTTGGGTTATTAACGCTTCAGACAAGAAAGTCTTCTTTAGCGGTGATTCTGGTTACTTCAATGGCTTTAAAGAGATTGGCGACCGTTTTGGGCCGTTTGATTTAACCATGGTTGAAACGGGTGCGTATAACTCACTTTGGGCGGATATTCATATGTTCCCAGAACAGAGTGTTCAGGCACACATTGATCTGCAAGGTAAGGTGATGATGCCAATCCACAACAGTACCTTCGACCTTTCTATGCATGATTGGCAAGACCCAATGGAACAAGCACTGGCGATTAGCAAAGAGCGAGATGTACAAATGGTAAGCCCGGTGATGGGTGAACGTTTGGTGATCTCAGAGCCTGTACCTGTTCTGGCATGGTGGAAACTAGCATCGAATTAGAGCTGTCATCCAAATAGACATAGCTAAACCACTAAGCTGTACAACCCAACTTATACACGAAACGCCACCGATCTTACGATTCGGTGGCGTTTTTTCGTTTTATTTTTAAGATCAGCTTTCTAAGTTCTGCGCCATTTTCTTCGCAATTTTTCTGAATTGTTCTAACTCGTCTTCGGCCATGCCTTTGGTCATTCTCTTCAGCATGTCTCGATCGATATCCGAGACCTTACTCATGATCTCTTGACCCTTATCAGTCAGAACCAATAACTGGCTGCGCTTGTCTTCCGGGTTCGGAGACTTCTTCACAAGTTCCTGATTGATCAAGGCATTAATGAGCCGAGTGACCTGTGCTTTATCACGATCTAGGAAGTGTGCGATATCGATAGCGGTACATGGAGACTTCTTAGTAATGATCTTCATGACACGAATGTTCATAGGTGCGATCTCTGAGTCTAAGCTCTCAATCTGTTCGCTCATTTGACGTTTCAAAGAGTGCACTAGACGAAAGATTGATTCTAGCGATGTGTTATCAGACATAAACGGTCCTTAGAAATATAGTTGACATTATCAACCACTGTATTTATAGTTGACATTATCAACTTAATTGTTCGTAAATTCAAGACAGGAAATAGATATGACGATTCAAGCAACTCTAACGCCAACTCTTCCTGAGCAAAAAGGCACACCGGTTTTATACAAAGTTTTGGTCATGATGAGCTTAATGCTGACGATTGGCGGCAGTTTAACGGCTGTGATGACTTACATGAATGTCGGATTCGGCGAGGAATTTATTGGCAACTGGCTTTCTTCGTTAGCCCTTGTTGTCGTGATCATGATGCCAATGGGCACGGTGATGATGGCTTTAGTCACCAAAGCCGTTGCTAGAGTGTTCACAACTTATAGCGAGAAAGTTCGCAACCTGATCGTAGGACTGATCATGGCATTCATAATGGAGTCCATGATGGCATTTGTAACAGCGGCAAATAACATTGGATTTTCGGATACATCGGCGTTTACCAGTGGATGGTTTAATGGATTTATTGCTGCACTTCCCATTGGCCTTGCGATCATGGTCGTGATGTCGATGACGGTTAAACCTAAGCTCGAACGATTCATGAAGAGCTAACCAAAACACTTTTTAAGCATTTTAGGAGGTCCACATGAAAGCATTCACAGGCAAACACAATAACTACCGTATCACTATCGAAGAAGTGAACATCAAAGAAGATCGTGAACTTCAAATCATGCAGTTTGAAATTGAAGACAGAGAAGATATGTTCGCGATTGTTGAGAAGATCAAACATGACAGCGGCTTAGACGAGCAATCAGCAGCGCGACTAGGAGTGAGCATTCGCTTGTTAGGCCCATTGATGATGCAAGATAGAAAACACCCTCTGTTTGTTGATTTCATGCCTCACTTCAGAAACTTCATGCAGAATTTGAAGAAGACGTTGAAAGGGCAGTAAAGCCTGAACATCAGTAATACATCAAAAAGTCAGTAATCAAATTACTGGCTTTTTTACATTTAATGTCCCGTCCTGAAATGTG
>NZ_JBFRJM010000038.1:0-11333 GCF_041468865.1 Vibrio sp. 10N.286.52.C3
CTACCCTGCCAGATAGGGGTAGTTTTTGATGCAGGTTTCATTTGTCAGTAGGTTGGCATTACTAACACAGGTTGTTGCAACACAAATTCGTTCACCGGGAAAGGTGTCGTTGTTAATGTTGTCATCGGTTTCAGCAGCAATCAGCTCAAGCGCAATTACACCGTTAGCGTAATGACGTTTAGCAATGCAGCAATCAAAACCAAGGAAGTTAAGTACATTCATATCTGGACTCCAGTTATTCATGGGACTATTTGGTGTGTAAACAAGATTTGTATGTGAACGTTGGTAACTCAGAGAGAGTTATTAGGGGCAGTCAAAAGACTGATTACATTTCAGATGGCGTAATAACCAGTTGAGTTAGAGGAATTTCCTCGCTGCCCATTGGACAGTGTGTTACTCAGTTTGCCCTTGTACTATGGCAAAGTAATCAGTGACTGTTTCCAATTAGTCAGCTTATTTTGCTTGTTTTGAGTACGCGTGCTTTCTAACCATTGCAGATAGCGCACACGTACATCGTGACCGTGGGTTTCAGTCATTACCTATTCAAATCGATATAGTTCTCATGAAGATTGATGACTATTATCGCTGGACAATAAGTTTGAAACTTTTCTACGTCCCAAAGCGTGTGTCTAGGTACTACCAGAATCCAATACTGACCATAAAGATCAATGCATAGACTCAATCAACGTAATGACTGGAACGTCACATTGCCTCTAGTTATCTCTTCATGAACTTTCGGGCGGTGCTTAAAATTGACTAAAACTTCATACTCTTGCCCAAATTCAACATTGTCACCAAATGGACCTATAATAGCCTTTACATTTGTATCAACTGGAACCTCGATTACACATATTTTTATGGGCTTCGTATAACCATTTTTCAATGCGTGGTAAATCGCGATGTAAGGAGACAAAGTTGTAGACACAGGTTTGGTCCAGTCATCATTTTCATTTTCAGAACAGACACCGCGAAACAAAATCTGACCTTTGGCTAATGAAAGACCTTTCTCCTGTATTTCCATATCTAAATTAATGAAATCATCGACATTGAAACCTCTATAGTTTCTCTGAAATAGTTTAAATATCGGGGTATCACCGTTACTGGCCATACTCTCTTGCCATTGATTCAAAACATTTGAACTTTTAAGGAATTCTTCATACTTAATACATTCATTAGGTTTTTTGTGGGTACTAGGGTCAATGTGATATCCATAAAGCCCTGAAAACATGTCTAAACAACTTTCCAGACTACCGTCCCAACCAAGTAGCTCAACATCAAATTTATCTATGAGTACCCCCTCCATCGAAAAATATAAAGCACTTAAAAGTCACCTTGTTAACTAAACTCAACCAATCGAATAAGCTGGCGACTAGGTAAACTAGTTTGCCATTCGAGTAACTACTTCCTTATATATATGTCCATATCCCTCTGAACCGCGTCTCAGTAAGTAACTAAAATCTACCGGTCTTGTATCATAAACTTCGAATGTGTCATGAAAAGCGCTATCGCGACCAACAAATACTTTCTCCAAACAATCGTCAAACTGATCAGCAGTGATGTCGACAACAATAGTTTCATTCACCGTTAACCAAACATGGTTATTTTCACTGTACTCGCATTCCGGAGATGGACGTTTGCCGACTGACTGTACAACGTTAACAGCATATTTTTCTCTCAAATAGAGTCCCAAAATTACACTAGATACCTCACACGAACCTGAAGGAAACCTTTGAAGCTCAACATCAACATAGGTTGACTCTGAAACGACCTTCTTAATCACTTTCCGGACCAGGGTAGCCACTGTTTTTAGTTCTGATACTTGCACTTAATCTCCTTATCAATCATTAGCTAATTCCTTATATTGGGAATTTTTCGCGATTGAATTTCGTCTATGTTGCGGTCATCAAATATAAAACTCAACCAATATCAATCTATGATGTGTGTCGAAAGATAATATATTTGAAGAGCTCAAGAACTATCACTATCATAATTGCCATTCTTTATAATATTTTCAGTTAGTTAGAAAAGGAACTGGTGAATGAGAAGCGTTGTTAGTGATGATAAAATCACGGATTTTAGGGAGTTAGTGAACTCAAACTCTAGCTTTGTGTATCAAATCTACAAAGATAAAGGCGGTAAGAACCTTTTTAACCTCGTTTGCTCTGCTATGGATTGGATCACTGTTTCTGTTAGGCACTTAGAAAATGCACCTGAGTTTGACAAGAATATAGATAGTAGATGTATGCAGGTCTACTCTCTTATCTCTTCAATAGACCTCATTTTCGAGTCAATCAAACAACTCCATCGAGTGTTTATGAATGACAATAAAGATCCGTTTCATGGTGAAAAGAAATGCTTCAAAGCTCGCCTCTTCCCTAATGAAGATGACAATAATTACTTTAAAACTATCAGGGCGTGTTTCGGTGCTCACCCAGTAAATCTTAATCAAGAGAATTCAAAGCGATTCGCAAGTTGGCCATTTACAAGCAGTTTCAACACTGGCGACCTGAGTGTTCATTTGTACAGTCGAGATGTGGGTAAAGAGGACTTAACGTTAAACCTGAATATCAATGAGCTGTTCGAATTTCTCAAGATACGATATGAGTACCTAGATGTTATCGCTGATAGGATTGAAACGCTGTTTGTTGAGTACCAACACAAACTTTCAAAAGAAAAAATTGAGACTAAACCTGATCCTTTAGAACAACTCTATGTTCTTCGCACTGAGTCAGAAAAAAGATTAGATAACGAATACTATAATGGAGAGATTGATGACCTCATTATGATTTTTGAAGCGGAAGTAACTGACGCTGACCTTGTACCATTAGCTGATAAGTATAAAGAATCCCTCCTACCTCTGATTGAAGAGATTAAGACGAATCTACAAGAAATGAACATCGTTGACCTAGCAACCATTAGTGTACTGAGATTAAGATCTGACCTTAATAAAGAATTACGATACGAACTCGGAAAGTTCTACACTTGGGTTCACAGTGGTAGGTATGATCCGCTACTCGAATACTATTTTGAAAGGTTCGACGCTTCTACTGATGGTAAGTTCAAGTTCACCAAAACTGATGACATCAAACTTGCGTTTCTTAAAACAAAACTTATGCTCACTGAAAGGTGTGAATAAGTTGGCTTTGCCCTTTTCTTTAGCTGCTCAATACTTTTGAATATCAAAGTGACCTCAACATTACTGTTTCAACTTTGGACTGTATCTCATTAAGGGGCAAAGCCTTCTCAGAACACTGCTAAACCAAAATGGCAAACTCGCTCACGCCACTTGAACGGGAAAATCAAGCATGAAAGGTGAATGCTTTAACTGCACTCAAACTTACTATCATAAATGCCCCCTAGTGTATCGTCGGTTGAGTGTTAGGCAGCGAGTTCAGGTTGTGTTCAATTTGTTCAGCATCCGACATCTTACTGGCGATGTAGTGTTGGGTCCCCTCTTGTCGTGTTATCGGATCGATATTGATGATTTTGAGGTTGCCTGGAATGATGGCAGAACCAAATTTGGTAGATAGGTATTCGAGCTTATGAAAGATTTGAATCACTGCGGCTGCACAGTTGAGAGGCTTAACCTCTTCGAGATAATAAGTGTAATGATCGAGAGGATTGCTACGTTCTGTATGCTTTTCACAATATGCCTGCATGAGCTCCATAGTTAACGCACCAGTACCGCAAAATGGTTCATAGACCTCGTTATCATTGAGCCCCATCATTTGCTCTAAAAAATCGTCATCTTGATGATTGTTCATTCGTTTCGTCTTTGTATTCACACCTAACTCAATCAGAATGTCCCCGATTGGATCACTGTACCCATTAAGCATTGCATTGCTTAACAACTGTGCAAGCTCTACCACCCCATCTTGTACTGATTCTTTAGAATCTAACCTTGTAGTCACTTTGTGCTGATTAGTATGCGCAAAGGCCCAATAGAAGACAAAATCAGAGAAGGATTTGGAATGGCTGTCGTCAAGGTTCCAACTGGTGATGATATTCAGTGCTTGGTTGATCGTGTCCTGTTTATTCATGTGCGCTAACCCATTTAAGTTCTTGATAGTCGGTTAAAACGGTTATGCAACATACGAATGCGGATTTAGGAAGTATTTCAAAGAAATTGAAATTTAGGGTGAAGCGATATGGCTGGATGTGTCAAAGCGGATGGAAATGGTGGATGAAAAGCCACCGATCGGGTGACTTTTCATCTTAACTACAAGGTATGCAGCTACTTATTCAGGTAACGTGTCGAGAAACACATTTTACCTCCTAAGTCTTTTAAGCGGCCATCGAGTTCTTGACGACGCTTTTTTTCAGCTTCACAACTTTTGCAGGTTCCCATCTCACGCTGGCCATGTTTAGTGGTGCGCTTGACGTGCCAAAATTCTTTAGTGAGCGGAAAAAAGTGATTGCATAAGGTACATCGTTTTTCAATACCAATGGCAGTCAATTTCATTTTTCCTAGCTGAGAGTTTTTACGCAAAATGTTGTCAGTGATTGCAAAATGGCAGGTGTCTAGTGACATCGCGATATTGGCAATTGGTACTTCAAACTTTTTGGCAATTTCATTTATCGGCATATCTTCTTTGGATAACGCTTTAATTAAGATATGGTCGGTATCATCTAAATAGGTTGATTCCACGATAGATTCCTCCAATTTTGAGGGATCTATCCCTATGAGGGAAGATCCCTCACGGGTAGTGGTGGGTTGTATCAAGGTTTGGGGTTAAATGAAGTAACCTTGATATGGACAGCTCTCAGAAGCAGGGTAATCACTGTATTGCTTACCTTTTCTGAAACTGAATTTTAATGGGTATTTAACTGGTGCTAATTGCAGGTCAGTTCTCAAATGCGATGGGAGATCGTTTGGTCTAATTTCCTCGCCGTTCACGATAATGAAATCGGAAAAAGCTTGGAATTGGGTAAACTCGCGTTCAAGCAGTGCAGGGTTCACCTGTCTTAGCACATCCAACTCATTCTCTTTAATGAATAGATGGTTATCGTATTCAAAAGAGTCTAAGCCAAAGGCCAATTTTATCCCCAGAGTTCGGAGCTCATCGTCATCGTATGAGTTCGTGACTGTCGTTGGCAAATTATGTTTCGCTAACCATGTATAAGCATCAACACCTCCGAAAACACCATAACCTTCATAAGCCGGCTCATATATTGGGTCTTCGTTGTTTGGTTGGAGCATGTACACTGGACGACACTTCTCAGTACACGTATTAAAGATTGACTGTTTTGTGTCAGCGGTTTTGAAAGAAAAAAAGCCCATAATGTGTTCCTCTGCATAAGGTGGTTAACCTATGAGGCACACAACTCCCCTACGGGACGTATGCCCCAAAGGGAGTAAAAGGAAGATTCCTTTAAGATTGGTTACTTCGTTAAGAAGTCAGCAATAATGCTCATGGCATCTTGCGTATTTTTGATGACTGCTGCGGCGCTAGTGTCTCCGTGGTCCGAAGCGTCATACCAAATATCAGCAACAGCGCCATCTTGAAGAGCTTCAACCTCAGTTTTAGGCACAGTGCCGAGAAATGATTTCAAGATGTATAACGCTGAACTGTGCAATGTATCTGCACGGTCAGAAATCATCTTTTCAACCAACTCTGCGCTGATGTCTTCAACGGCTTCACACTTATTGTCTTCAATGAATTCGAGCAACTTGGCTTTATCATCGAGCAATTCAGAATCAATAACTTCACTAAGGTACGCGCCAGCGGCCTCAAGATAGAAGTATTTCGATGCTGTTAAGTTGTCTAGAAACTCCAAAACGGATCGAGGGGCTTCAACATCTTGCGATGTAGGTGTTAGTTCATTCATGGTATACCTCTTGAAATGAGGGGACCGCCCTAATGGGTATCGGACCCACAGGGGGTTAAGCTATAAATAGCTTCGCAATTAAGTCAGCTAAACTGATTATCCCTAAAAGAAATCCAATCAAACCTAAACGAAAGGAAAGCTTTACATTGAGATCTGGGAACGTCCAAAACCATCTTGTAATGTCCCACCAGTCAGCTGTATTCACAGACAAACGAACGTCTTTATTAAAGGTCACACCAAGTTCATTTACACCATCGTAATCGATAGCAATATATTCCTTGTTCAGCCCTTTAATCTTGCCGCCATTCCCCATGCAATATCGGATTATCCATTGACCATTCTCTTTGTTGGTGATTCGAATTGCCGTTCGTCTTTTTAGCTTTAAGCTTCCAAAACCAACACGACTGTTTTCGAATCGAACAATTGAATGAGACAGGCCAGAGTCTTCATCAGGCAAACGCAGAACACGTTGAGCAATCATAAAGCTGTGACCATCGTGTATTCGACGACATGGACGTTGAATATCTAAAGTTTTGCGATTCATCAGTTTGCCTCCGTCAGTTCAATCGAACGCTGAATACAAAGAGACATAAACGCAGCCATGACTGGATGATTTAGATCTTCGAACCAACGTTGCCATGACTTCCAGCTAGAGTTTTCATCTAAGCTACATTCCGCAAGAGCAGAAGAATGCACGCAAGCATGGCTCAGTAATTGAGTGACTTTGCGTACCAGTGTTTCTTGATATCGAATACCCGTCACATCGAAAGGAAGTTTGCACGAAAGCTGTTCGGCTTCTTCGGTTTCAATCGGAAAGATATCGTCATTTTTTATCAAGAACGCTTGATGACTTGCTTCAAAACAAAATGTCACGAAGTGTGGATTCACGCCTTTTCCAATTGGAAACAAGACACTGCCACAAGGCTTTACAACCCAGAGAAATTGGGTGGTTGGGTTATCACGGCGAGTACGATTCAAGCTACGCGCATCAGCTTCAATATCATCAATCGCAACGATTGGTAATCCGAAGGGTTTTGCTGCAGTTAAAAGCATATCTGAAGTGATCATATTCAGTTCCTCCAAGAACTATTAAGGTTTTGAAGGGACAACTTCCCACAGGGAAGAAAGTCCCTGCTAATGGGTAAGATGTAAGGGGTTGAGCTATATAGCTCTTTGCTTGACTAGACCTAGACTCGGGCTAGTCGTGCTGAATGCACGTTTGCCAAAAAAACGAATCGATAGTTCTTGAAACAGGTACATTTCAAACATCGACTCAGGGCTAAATGAGCAATATAACTTGCGAGTACCAAACCAACTTCTTTCCATGATGTCAGCACCAAAGCTGGATACAATCGATTCAAACTGCTTGAGTTTGTACTGATCTTCCCAGGTTGTAGGTTTGACGATCCAAAAAGACATGGAATGACAATAAGGCATAGCCTCATAACTCACTGCTTGCTTGAATGCCAATCGTAATGATTTAAGCCAGCCTTCAGGGGTTGCCCATCGACCATTAGGCTTTAAATCGCCACTTTCAACACTTCGGCACCATTCACATCCGTATTTTTGGAATAGTGAATACTCAGTGTCGACACCGCAATACATCCAATCTCGGGTGCGCTTTCCTGACTCTGTATCAACACAATTGGACGGACCAATTAAGAGTTGAAGCATGTACAAGTTATCCGTTGAGATGATCTTGAACCGTCTGAAAAGTTCGGCATCGATATCGTAATCGCTCATAGTTGAACAATTGATATTGAAATGTTTGAGTAGGAAATCTTTCTTTTGTTGACTTACTACATCTGCAGGACAGAACGTAGCAAATTTCTCATAGATGATTTCATATGACATAAGGGTTTCCTCCATAGGAATTGGGGATACAAGTTCAATGTCTTTGATTGACGTTGAGTTTGTTGGGGTTATGGGTAATTAAGGTAGTTCGATGTCAATGTCTGATTGCGAATCAACGCAACAAACAAGTATTTCACCGTCTTGCTTATATCCAATAGGGTCATTTAAGTAAGTAGGAGTGCCAGTAGCTTTGAGACGACAAGCGCCACAGTAACCATTTCGGCATTCAGAATTTACTTTGTATCCAGCTCTTTCTAGTGCGACAAGCGCCGTACAAGAATCAGTTGGAATGGGTGTGTTGTTAACTCGCATAATAAACCTCGAATAAATCTCCAGCAGGCATGCAAATACCAAGAGAACGACCGTTGTCCCATTGCATATGCAATGTTCCCATGTCGTCGATACGCTTGATTTGACCAAGTTCTCCTGCATCAATTGGATCAATATCGTTCATGTGAATCATCTTGATGACGTCACCAGGTTTAAGCGATTGCTTGATTGTTTCAGTAGTCGGGACAAATAAAGTCTCAGCCAGAAACCAGCAATCTGTAGCGAAGTTATCGTGGTATTTAGAATCTAAAAGAAATGGCACATCTAATAATCCATTTGATGTAGTTCGGAAATGTTCACGGCCAGTAAGCTCAAGAGAGGCGTTAATCCAACGAACAGCGCATTGCGAGATTTGTAGGTCCAACGGGTTATCGTTACAGATATAGCGGGTCATAGAAGACGTATAGTTTGCTAAAGCTGCATCAATGATAGAGTTGCGCATGGTAATTCCTCCAAGGAATAAAGGAACAAACGCAACCTATGGTAATAGGGTACGAACTGTTCCCTATGGGTAGGTTTTTGTGACTTGGGTATTAAAGTCAATGGGGACATGTCATAAGACAAGAGGATATTGCAACAGCATCCTAACTGGATGAGGAATAATCACTTTAATAAAGTGATAAATTTCTCGGGTAAATCAATTACAGTTAACATGAATTTCATCGTACTTTTGGCAATTACTGGCGGTATTTTCCGTGTTTACGAAGTACTTGTGTTCTAGTGACCTAATGGCTGAGTAGTAACCTTAAGGTTGATTTTCGTTTTACTGTGCCATCCTTAATTGGCACAACGGCTTTCACTTGCAATAAGCTCCACCCTAACCGCTCTGACTCTTCAAGGACGATGCATTCATAGGCAGCCTCAACTTCAGTCAGTGCATTGGCCATATCAGAGAACTTTAGCTCGGACAGCCCTTCAATGTTTTTACCATCAACCGTGTACCAAGACCCAGTGACCATAAGGTTCTCCTTCAGTGATTTTATTTATATCGTTATACAGCAACCGTGCATTGTCTTGAGCTTTTTGCGTTTAGACCAATCCTTGAGCGACCTAAAAGCAAAAAGCCTCCCCGAAGGAAGGCTAATGCGTATTTAAGCAACATCGTTAAATTCTCTATCGAGAAAACCAACCGGTGTCAGCTTGTTTTTGGCTAAGTATCCGATGAAATTCTGATATCCAGAATCACACCATTCATCAAGCCAATCTTGTGATTTTGCCAATTCCTTGATGGGACTCGGTGGAGATGCAATGGTCACTTTGCAGTGATTCATATTTTTCTCTACACGTTCCTTCAAAGAGATGGCAGCTCTGTCGCCTTCCGGCATGTCTTTTCCTTGTGTAAGGCGATCTTTGTCTTTAAAAATAACCAAATCGGTTACTTCGAAAGGAATATCGATCAGCTCCATCAAGGTAGAAGAGATACCTGACCAAACAGGAATACTCTCAGCATGCTGGCAAGCCAAACAGGTTTCAGGACCTTCTCCAACACCTAACACAATTCGTGTATTACCCATTTCATCTTTGCAGATTAAAGGCATACCAAACTGTATTGATGCACCGCGAGGATCCTCTATTGGTGACATTTGCATCTTAGGGTTATCAAGCAACGGTGATTTATCTGAGCCATCGTCATTCAAAAAAATTCGATGAAAAGCAATCGCCTCACCTTTCAAATTTTGAATGTATAAAACAATGCCTGGTAAATACACTTCGTTGCTTTGTGAGTCCCACATTTTAAGTTGTGAGTGAAACCCAACGTTGCAAGGTATTTGAATGTCACCTAATCCGCGAGATATTAGATAGTTCATACCTATTTCAGATTCAGTGACAGCAAATGCCTCATGTTCAACCTTTTGCAAAATCCATAGGCGTTTGCTTATATCTGCAGGACTAAGAACAGCTTTCTCTTCTTTTTGAGCGGCTACGGCTTTCACTTCTCGTTGAGAAATGTTGTCTGTAGACTCCCCCAAAATATCTAAGATAATGTCCATCGCCTTCGATTTATTACAATTTTCAAGCCAAGCGACCATATCAATACCATCACCAATACGACCCTTACCATTGTAATAACCGCCACCAGACTCGTTCCAATCTTTGTACAAGCGAAAGACAGTTTTGCCTTTGCCAGTGAATGGATCTGGTACAGCTTTAGAAACACCATTTGAAGACTTTCGCATCGCCTCAGTTAGTTCACCGTAACATTTGAACACTGAGGACCAGCCACCATGACGCATCACTAACGCATGTACATCTTGGATTTTTGATCTTCTGTAATTGCTCATTTTGACCTCCTAAAAGGGACGCTCCGAAGAGCGTCACTGTTACGTATAACTAATTTCAATCGATGACAACAAGTTCTGTTGAATCATGTCATCCAACACAGCGGGAAGGTCATCAGCATCACGTATCACTTGATAATTTGGAATGCCTCCGTACCTTGATTCGCAAATATTGATTGACGCAACATCAATCCCTTCGGCTTTACATTGCTCTACCTGACTTTCGACAGCATGTGTATCAGCTGGACACCCATCGGTAACAACAAGTAATTGCTTTCTGCTTGCCAAATCGAGCTTTGTAAACTCTTGACGAGCAGCTAAGACAGCCTTATTGGTTTCAGTACCATCACTAGAGTCAATACCGATTCGCGGATAGCATTGCATCAAAGGTTCATTGAATGACTTTCCAACATAAGCCATCGTATTGAAATACAAGACTGATACTGGTACATCCAACTCTTCAAGTGCAGCTGCAAGCGATAAGGCGGCTTTCTGGGCAATGTCTAATCGACAGTAGCCAGTTCGATCTCCAAACTCATTTGTAACAGGCACAGCCATTGAGCCAGAAATATCAATCGCAATAACGAATGAAGATTTATGAGTCTCAACGATATCCTCTGTATAGAAGATTCGACTGTTACCAGCAGTTACACCCGCAAGTAAATCACAGTCAAAATCACTACCAGATTCATCGTACATGATGGGTACAGCCTCTTTAGCCCACATCTGCGATTCGATAATACGTTTAATCGCACGAGCACCAGAGTTGATACTGCTTTGGATTGGCATTGATAACATTCGCCCATTTAGCTCTGGCGTGACGTTATAGTTACAAATGTCCTCATAGGATGCCGGATTCACTGAAGCATGTTTATTGATCGCTTGATCGATAAGCTCATGAAGATCGGCCAATGCTTCACCCAAGCGCTGAAAATCTTCATCACTGAGTGGGTTACGGGTTGAAGAGCCTTGAGAAGCGCCCTGACCAGCTGAACCGGAGTCCTGACCATCTGAGTCATCATCTGAATCTGAACCGGAGCC